>NZ_JBHJUK010000057.1:0-50704 GCF_042266225.1 Kitasatospora sp. NPDC056181 | reverse complement strand
GGCTCCCAGTAGACGACTGGGTTGATAGGCCGGATATGGAAGCCCTGTGAGGGGTGGAGTTGACCGGTACTAATAGGCCGAGGGCTTGTCCTCAGTTGCTCGCGTCCACTGTGTTGTTCTGAAACAACGACCCCATGACATGGCCTGTCATGGTGCGGCCGACAGTTTCATAGTGTTTCGGTGGTCATAGCGTGAGGGAAACGCCCGGTTACATTCCGAACCCGGAAGCTAAGCCTCACAGCGCCGATGGTACTGCAGGGGGGACCCTGTGGGAGAGTAGGACGCCGCCGAACAATCATTCCAAAAAGACCCCCTTCCGGACGGAAGGGGGTCTTTTTGCGTTAACGTCTCTGCCAGCACACCCCGGCCGGCGGAAGGCACGAACCGTTGCAGAACCTGACCCTTACCTGGCAGTCCGCCGGGGGCACCGCGGCCGCTCTCTACGGCGGTTCGTACGCGGCGTCGAGGTGGCGGCGGGCCCCGCTGTCGTCGCTGCTTCGGGAGGCCGGCACGCTGCTGGCGCTGTTCGCGCTCTGGCAGTTGGTCGGACACCTCTCCCTGATGAGCAGCGAGCACGCGCTGGACCGGGCGCGTTGGATCCACCGGACGGAGCTGGCGGTCGGATTGCCGGACGAGGCGTCCTGGCAGGCGGCGGTCACGCCGTACCCGGTGGCGGTGAAGGCGGCGAACTACTACTACGCCGTGATGCACTTCGCGGTGATGATCGCCGTCCTGGTCTGGGTCTTCGTGCGGCACCGCGAGCGGTACGCCTGGGTGCGGAACACGGTGGTGATCACGACGGCGATCTGCCTCGCCGTCCAGTTCATCCCGGTGGCGCCGCCCCGGATGCTGCCGCAGAGCGGGTTCGTCGACGTGGCCGCCGAGTACGGCCAGTCGGTGTACGGGGGCGCGGTCGGCGGGGTGGTGGTCGCCGCACAGCTCTCGGCCATGCCGTCGGTGCACGTGGCCTGGTGCGTGCTGGCGGCGGTGGCGGTGATCCGGGTGTCGACGAGTTCGCTGCGCTGGCTGGCGGTGCTGCACCCGGTGCTGACCGTCGCGGTCGTGGTGGTCACGGCGAACCACTTCTGGGCGGACGGCCTGGTCGCGGTGGCGATCCTGCTCTTCGCGTACGCCGCTCAGGCGGCCTTCGCCCGTTGGCGGGCCCGCCGGGCCTCCCGTGCCGTGTCGGCGGCGGTCGACGCACCGGCCGCGGAACGGGCGGGCAGCCGGCGCTAGCCGGACGGACGCGCCGGCGGGCCGGCCTCCCCACCCGGGGGAGGCCGGCCCCTGTGCGTGCCTGCCGTCGGATCCTCGGCCAGGCCCTTACTTGACCGGCAGTACGGCCCGGCCCCAGGCGCTGTTGGTCAGCGACGAGGTGGCCCAGTACCAGGCGACGAGCCCGGAGGCCGCGGCGACCCAGCCGGCGAACTTCGCGAGGCCGCCGGAGGTGTTGAAGGTGGCGAAGGCGGAGAGCACCAGCGAGACGGTCAGCAGACCGTAGACGAGGCGGCTGAACAGGCCCGCGTTCCAGCTGGCGGCGGTGAGGGTGAGGGCGAGCAGGGCCCACAACAGCAGGAACAGGCCCGCCGTGTTCTTTCCGGCCCCGCCGGCCGCGGACCAGGTGGCCCAGAAGGCGCCGAGGCTGGTGAAGGCCGTGCCGCTGAAGCCCTCGCCGCCGCGGAGCTGCCAGAGACCGGCGATGAAGAGGGTGACTCCGCCGAGGAGGTGGGCGAGATGTGCCGAGTCCCCGACCCCGGTGCCGCTGAGGATCCCGGTGGAGAGGAGACCGTAGGCGAGGAGTGTCAGGCCGAGGGCGAGGTAGCCGAGGTTGACGGCGTCGGCACCGGTTGAACGGGCGTTCTGTGCCCCGGAAGCTTCGTTGCTCACCGGAGGCTCCTTTCGGTTTGGGCGCGCGCAGGGCGCGGTCGACCGCAGGTGGGATGTTCGATGAGGTGGATGCGCGCGACCGCGCCGAGGGCGCACGGCTGGAGCGTGCGACGGCTGCGGTCAGAATGACGGCCCAGCGGAGGAACCGCTGGTCGTGTCCCCGCCGGGGGATTCCCCGGTGAGATCGGTGTACCCGGTCGGCAGAGCTTGTACCCTTGTGAATCGTACAATTTGTGCCGTCGTCAGCTGTCGAACGCTCACGGTTGGCTTCCGAGTCGCCCCGGTACGGGCAGCACCGCTCAGACTTCGGACAGCGGCGCTCAACCCGCGTGCGGCAGTGCTCAACTCACCTGCGGCAGTGCTCAACCCGCGTGCGTTGCTCAACCTGCGGGTGGCAGCGCCCGGCCCGCAGCCGGCACCGGTCAGCCCACGCGCTGGGCGGGCACCCGCAGGGTCAGGATGGCCATGTCGTCGGACGGGGGCTCCGGGGCGAACCGCTCGACGGCCCGCTGCACCCGCAGGGCCACCGCACCCGCGGTCAGCCCGGTGCAGCCGGTCAGCACCTCGGCGAGGCCGTCGTCGCCCAGCATCCGCAGCCCCTCCCGGCGTTCGGTGACGCCGTCGGTGACGCAGAGCAGTACCTCGCCGGGGGCGAGCACCAAGTGCTCCGCGGTGAGGTCGAGTTCGTCCATCACCCCGAGCAGCGGCTGCGGGGTGGCGGCCCGGTCCACCTGGCCGTCGGTGCGCAGCCGCAGCGGCAGCGGGTGGCCGGCGCAGACCAGCGACAGCTCGGTGCTGCCGTCCGGGCGCGGCGTCAGCTCGCCGTACAGCAGGGTGAGGAAGCGGCTGCGCGAACCCTCGTCGAGGATGGCGGCGTTGAGCCGGCTGAGGACCTGCGGGGCGTCCAGGCCCTCGCGGGCGAGCAGGCGCAGCGAGTGCCGGGCGAGGCCGGTGACGGACGCCGCCTCGGGGCCGGTGCCGCAGACGTCGCCGATGGCGAAGCCGTAGGTGCCCTCGCGGATGGTGAACAGGTCGTAGAAGTCGCCGCCGACCTCGTTGCCCTCGCCGGCCGCCTGGTAGTAGACGTCGACCTCGACGCCGGGGATCTCGGGCAGGTCCGGCGGCAGCAGGCTGCGCTGGAGGGCCTGGCTGGTGGCGGTGCGCTCGGAGTAGAGGCGGGAGTTGTCGAGTGCGAGGGCCGCCCGGCGGGAGAGGTCCTCGGCGAGCTCCAGGATCTCCTGGCGGAACCGGACGCCGGCCGGGGCGCCGAGGACGAGCAGGCCGATGACGCGGTTGCGGGCGGTGAGCGGCAGGACGACGGTCTCGCCGAGCAGGCCGGAGAGTTCGGGGCTGTCGGTCAGTCCGCCGGCCCGGGCGGTGTCGACCGGGGCGGTCCAGAAGCGGACGCCGTGGGTGGGGCCGGACTCCGGGGCCGGGGTCTTGTCGAGCAGGGCGCGCAGCGGGTCGATGCGGTCCTCGTCCTCGTGGAGGACGAAGGCGAGCGAGGCCGGGGCGCCGTGGTCGCCGTTGGTGTAGACGGCGCACCAGGAGGCGAGGGTGGGGACGGCCATCTGGGCCATCAGGGCGAGCGTCTGCTCGTGTTCCAGGGTGCCGGCCAGCAGGTCGGAGGCCTCGACGAGGAAGGAGAGCGAGCCGCGGCGCAGCCGGTCGAGTTCGGTGAGCCGGGTGCTCTCGATGGCGAGCGCGACGCGGTCGGCGGCGAACTGGAGGCGCAGCGCGTCCTCGTTGTCGTACCGGCCGGGGGCGGCGGCGGCGATGCCGAGGGAGCCGATCAGCCGGCCCTCGACCTTGAGCGGGACGGTGAGCAGGGAGCGCAGGCCGCTGCCGGTGAGCAGGGCGGGGCCGTTCGGGCGGGTGGCGAGGTCCTCGTGGACGGAGGGCAGCCGGGCGGAGTCGTAGCGGTTGCCGGTCTCGACCGGGAAGCGGCTGTGCCGGCGGTGGCCGGTGGTGAGGCCGGTGGCGGCGCGGACCTCGAACTCGGTCTCGTCCTCGGTGGTGAGCAGGACGTAGGCGGCGTCGGCGTCGAGCAGGTCGCGGGCGCGTTCGACGGTGCGCTGGAGCAGGGTGTCGAGGTCGTCGGAGGCGGTGGGGCCGGCGAGCAGGTCGAGCCGGCCGGCGGCCTGGTCGGACCTGTCGCCGGGCAGGGCGCGGGCGGGGGAGCGGAGCACCGCCCGGTCGGAATCGAGCACGAGCAGACAGAGGGTGGACGGGGTGCCGTCGGTGTCGCGGATCCGGACCTGGAGGCCGTACACGTCGACGGTGCGGCCGTCGGCGTGGCGCAGGCCGTAGCCGCCCTCCCAGCGGGCCAGCCGGAGCGTCGCGGCCAGGCCGAGGCCGGGGCCCTGCGGCCAGACGGCGAGGTCGGCCCAGGGGCTGCCGAGGACGGCGTCGGCGGGGTGGCGGAAGAGGGCCTCGGCGTCGGCGTTCCAGGCGAGCACGCGGCCGTCGTCGTCGAGTTGGACCACGGCGACGTGCACCGGGCCGCTGCTGCTGGGCAGTTCGCCGCCCGGGGTGGCGGGGACGGCGTAGCGGGTGCCGGCGACGTGGGCGGGCAGGGCGAGGCGGAACCAGACGGTCTTGCGGCCGGCCGCGTACTCGACGCCCCAGCGTTCGGCGAGGGCGGAGCACATCAGCAGGCCGCGGCCGCCCTCGCCGTCGGGGTCGGCGTAGCGGTCGGAGGCGGTGACGGGGACGTCGGCGAAGGACGGCAGTCCGCGTTCGGGGTGGTGGTCGGTGACCTCGATCCGGACGGTCCCGTCCTCGCGCAGGCAGCAGACCTCGGCGGCGGTGCCCGCGTGCACGACGGCGTTGGTGACGAGTTCGCTGACCAGCACGACGGCGTCGTCGACGACCTCGGGCAGGCCCCACCCCAGCAGGGCGTCCCGGACGAACGAGCGGGCGGCTCCGGCCGACCGGCCGACGGGTTCGAAGGTGGCGGCTGCGCGCGCGGTGACCACGTTGCCACTTCTCCTCTGCTCTGGCCCTGGCTGTCCGGGTGCGGCGCCGACTCCCCGTACGCGCCGGCGGGGTGAGCGGCGGCGCTGGGCGGGGTCGTGGCCCGGTGCAGCGCTCCACCCTACTTTCCGGTTGGTTCCCCGTGGGGGCGGGGCGCCGAAACAGGCACCTGAGGGTGATTCTGCCCACCTGTTTCGGCCGGGGCGGTAACAACCGAGCGCAACCGGCCGTATACCCGGCGCCCGTGCTGCCAGACTGGGGGGTCCGCGACGGCCGGTCGGAGCAGTACGGTCGTGTGGGTTCCGGTGGGCCGCGAGGCCCGCGGGGACGCAGTTGCGCCGGGCCGGTGTCCGGTTGCGGGCCCCGGAAGGGGCGCGGCCGGTCACCGGACATTTCACGATCTGGGAGGGGCCCGTTGAGTTCGGCCACCAAGGACGCAACCGGTACGACGCCGCCCGCTCAGCGTGGTGCGCGGTCCGGGGCCGCGCCGCGGAGCGCGGCCGGCCGGCGAGCGAACCACAACCGGGGAGCCGAGCCGGCCGAGCTGCGCAAGCTGCTGGCCGCGCTGACCGCCATGCGGGACGGCAACTTCCGGCGCCGGCTGACCGTGCCGGGCGACGGGCCGCTGGCCGAGATCGCCGCGGTGTTCAACGAGGTCGCCGAGCGCAACCAGCACCTGACCGGCGAGCTGGCCCGGGTGCGGCGGGCGGTGGGCCGCGAGGGCCGGCTGAACGAGCGGCTGGAGACCGGCGCCGGCGAGGGCGCCTGGATGGCCGCCGTCGACAACTGCAACGCGCTGATCGACGACCTGGCCCGGCCGATGGCCGACGTGGGCCGGGTGCTGGCCTCGATCGCCGAGGGCGACCTGGACCAGAAGATGGAGCTGCGCTCGCTGCACGGCAACGGGGTGAGCCACCCGTTGCGCGGCGAGTACCTGAAGATCGGCCGGACGGTCAACGGCCTGGTGGACCAGCTCTCCGAGTTCACGGACGAGGTGACCAGGGTCGCCATCGAGGTCGGCACCGAGGGCAAGCTCGGCGGCCAGGCCAAGGTGCGCAGCGTCTCGGGCAGTTGGAAGGACCTGGCGGACTCGGTCAACACCATGGCCGGCCGGCTGACCGCGCAGGTGCGCAACATCGCCCAGGTGACGACCGCGGTGGCCAAGGGCGACCTGTCGCGCAAGGTCACGGTCGAGGTGGCCGGCGAGATGCTGGAGCTGAAGAACACCGTCAACACGATGGTGGACCAGCTCAACGGCTTCGCCGCGCAGGTGACCAGGGTGGCCCGGGACGTGGGGACCGAGGGCCGTCTCGGCGGTCAGGCGCAGGTGCCGGGTGTCGCCGGCGTCTGGCGGGACCTCACCGACTCGGTCAACTTCATGGCCGACAACCTGACCGGCCAGGTGCGCAACATCGCCCAGGTGACGACGGCGGTGGCGCGCGGGGACCTCTCGCAGAAGATCGAGGTGGACGCGCGCGGCGAGATGCTGGAGCTGAAGAACACCATCAACACGATGGTCGACCAGCTCTCCGGCTTCGCCGAGCAGGTGACCCGGGTGGCCCGTCAGGTGGGCACCGAGGGGCGGCTGGGCGGTCAGGCGCAGGTGCCCGGCGCGGCCGGCGTCTGGCGGGACCTCACCGACAACGTCAACTTCATGGCGAACAACCTCACCGACCAGGTGCGCAACATCGCCCAGGTGACCACCGCGGTCGCCAAGGGCGACCTGTCGCAGAAGATCCAGGTGGACGCGCGGGGCGAGATCCTCGAACTCAAGAACACCATCAACACGATGGTGGACCAGCTGGGCGCCTTCGCGGACGAGGTGACCAGGGTCGCCCGGGACGTCGGCACCGAGGGGATCCTCGGCGGCCAGGCGAGCGTGCCGGGGGTCTCCGGCACCTGGAAGGACCTGACCAACAGCGTCAACCTGATGGCCAACAACCTGACCAGTCAGGTCCGCAACATCGCCGAGGTGACCACCGCGGTGGCCCGCGGCGACGTGTCGAAGAAGATCACCGTCGACGCCCGGGGCGAGATCCTGGAGCTGGTGACGACCGTCAACACGATGGTCGACCAGCTGTCGGCGTTCGCCGACGAGGTGACCCGGGTGGCCCGCGAGGTGGGCACCGAGGGCATCCTCGGCGGCCAGGCCCGGGTGCGCGGGGTGTCGGGCATCTGGAAGGACCTGACCGACAACGTCAACCTGATGGCCAACAACCTCACCGGCCAGGTCCGCAACATCGCCGAGGTGGCCGGCGCGGTAGCCCGCGGCGACCTCTCCAAGAAGATCGCCATCGACGCGCAGGGCGAGGTCGCGGCGCTCGCCGGCACCCTGAACACCATGGTCGACCAGCTCTCCTCCTTCGCGGTGGAGGTGACCCGGGTGGCCCGCGAGGTGGGCACCGACGGCACCCTGGGCGGCCAGGCGAGCGTGCCGGGCGTGGCCGGCATCTGGAAGGACCTGACCGACAACGTCAACCTGATGGCCAACAACCTCACCGGCCAGGTCCGCAACATCGCGCTGGTGATCACCGCGGTGGCCCGCGGCGACCTCTCGCAGAAGATCGACGTGGACGCGCGGGGCGAGATCCTGGAGCTCAAGACCAGCATCAACACCATGGTCGACCAGCTGGGGTCGTTCGCGGACGAGGTGACCCGGGTGGCCCGCGAGGTGGGCACCGACGGCCGTCTCGGCGGCCAGGCCAGGGTCCCCGGCGTGGACGGCACCTGGCAGGACCTCACCGAGTCGGTGAACGAGCTGGCCAACAACCTGACCCGGCAGGTGCGCGCGATCGCCCAGGTCGCCACCGCCGTGACCAGGGGCGACCTGAGCCTGCGGATCGACGTGGACGCCGCGGGCGAGCTCGACGAGCTCAAGGACAACATCAACCAGATGATCGCCAACCTGCGCGAGACCACCCGCACCAACCAGGAACAGGACTGGCTCAAGACCAACCTGGCCCGGATCTCCGGCCTGCTGCAGGGCCGCCGGGACCTGGAGGCGGTCGCGTCGCTGATCATGACCGAGCTGACGCCGGTGGTCTCCGCCCAGCACGGCGCGTTCTTCCTCGCCCAGCCGGCCGGCCGCACCGCCGAGCTGATCACCGAGGACGACGACGAGAACGACACCGTGCTGCGGCTGATCGGCAGCTACGGCTACCAGCGGCGGGCGATGCCGACCATCTTCCGGCCCGGCGAGTCGCTGATCGGCCAGGCCGCGGTGGAGAAGCGGGCGATCATCCTCAAGGAGGCGCCGCCCGGGTACCTCAAGATCGCCTCGGGCCTCGGGGAGGCCTCGCCGGCCCACATCGTGGTGCTGCCGGTGCTGTTCGAGGGCCGGCTGCTGGGCGTGATCGAGCTGGCCACGTTCAGCTCCTTCACCACCGTGGCACTGGACTTCCTCAACCAGATCGCCGACCTGATCGGCGTCACCGTCAACACCATCAGTGTCAACACCAAGACCGAGGGCCTGCTGCTGGAGTCCCAGCGGCTGACCGCGGAACTCTCGATGCGCTCCGCCGAGTTGGAGGCGCGCCAGGAGGAGCTGGAGCGCACCAACGAGGAGTTGCAGGAGAAGGCCTCGCAACTCGCCCAGCAGAACCGTGACATCGAGATCAAGAACGGCGAGATCGAGGAGGCCCGGCAGGTCCTGGAGGAGCGCGCCGAGCAGCTCGCCCTGGCCTCCCGGTACAAGAGCGAGTTCCTCGCCAACATGTCGCACGAGCTGCGCACCCCGCTCAACTCGCTGCTGATCCTGGCCAAGCTGCTCTCCGACAACAACGAGGGCAACCTCTCGCCCAAGCAGGTCGAGTTCGCCGACACCATCCACGGCGCCGGCTCCGACCTGCTCCAGCTGATCAACGACATCCTCGACCTCTCCAAGGTCGAGGCCGGGAAGATGGACGTCCGCCCGGCCCGGATCGCCCTGGTCCAGCTGGTCGACTACGTGGAGGCCACCTTCCAGCCGGTCGCCCTGGACAAGAGCCTCGACTTCGCCGTCCGGGTCTCGCCCGCGCTGCCGGTCACCCTGCACACCGACGAGCAGCGGCTCCAGCAGGTGCTGCGCAACCTGATCTCCAACGCGGTCAAGTTCACCGACGCCGGCGCGGTCGACTTCTCGATCAGCCCGGCCGGCCCCGAGGTCCCGCAGCACGTCCGGGAGCAGCTGCTGGAGGCGGGCGCGATCCAGGGCCCGGACGACGAGCTGATCGCCTTCTCGGTCTCCGACACGGGCATCGGCATCCCCGGCAACAAGCTGCGGGAGATCTTCGAGGCGTTCAAGCAGGCCGACGGCACCACCAGCCGCAAGTACGGCGGCACCGGCCTCGGGCTCTCGATCAGCCGGGAGATCGCCCGGCTGCTCGGCGGTGAGATCCACGCCGAGAGCGAGCTCGGCAAGGGCTCCACCTTCACCCTCTACCTGCCGCTGCGCACCGAGGCCGCGGGCGTTCCCGCGGGCGCGCAGCCGCCGGCCGCCGGCAGCCCCGCGGTCCGGGCCACGGTCGCCGTGACCCCGGCGGGCACGCCCGTCCCGGTCGGCGAGAACCCGGCCGACCACTGGGCCCAGGAGGTCCGCGAGCTGGCCGAGGAGCGCCGCCGGGGCGCCGTCGAGCGGCGCCGCGCCGCCGCCCTGGACGCCTCCGCCGAGGGCCGCGCCCAGGCCGTCGGCCCCGCCGTCCGTCCGGCCGGGCGGGTGGACGCCCGCTTCGACGGCCAGCAGGTGCTGATCGTGGACGACGACGTCCGCAACGTCTTCGCGCTCACCAGCGTCCTGGAGCAGCACGGCCTGACCGTCCTCTACGCGGAGAACGGCCGCGAGGGCATCGAGATGCTGGAGCAGCACGAGAACGTCGCGCTGGTCCTGATGGACATCATGATGCCGGAGATGGACGGCTACGCGACCACCGAGGCGATCCGCCGGATGCCCCAGTTCGCCGGTCTGCCGATCATCGCGCTGACCGCCAAGGCGATGAAGGGCGACCGGGAGAAGTCCCTGGAGGCCGGCGCCACCGACCACATCACCAAGCCGGTCGAGACCGACCACCTGCTGACGGTCATGCACGAATGGCTGACGGCCCGGAAGGGATAGCCGCCGCGACGCCCCCGCCGGACCGGGAGGACCGGCGGGGGCGTGCGGTACCCGGCCCGCTCCGGGGTTCACGCCCGGGGGGCGGACAGTTTTCTGGCGGTCGGGGGCGGGAACCGGGTAGGGTCACCGATCGTTGCGAACAGTGACCGGACGGCGACTCGCTGCTGAGCGTGCGCCGGGGCACCGGTTGCGTGTCGTTCCGGATCAAGTCCTGACGGAGCGGTGTGCCGGGCGAGGGGGTGCGGCTAGCATGACCGGGGTAGTGGTGGGCAGTACGCGGGTGCCTTCCCCAGGCAGGCAGACGACAGGAGGGCGGGCCGGAATGCAGAAGGCGAAGATCCTCCTGGTCGACGACCGGCCGGAGAACCTGCTGGCGCTGGAGGCGATCCTCTCCGCGCTGGACCAGACGCTGGTGCGCGCGGCCTCCGGCGAGGAGGCGCTCAAGGCGCTGCTCACCGACGACTTCGCGGTGATCCTGCTCGACGTCCAGATGCCGGGCATGGACGGCTTCGAGACGGCCGCGCACATCAAGCGGCGCGAGCGCACCCGGGACATCCCGATCATCTTCCTGACCGCGATCAACCACGGGCCGCACCACACCTTCCGCGGCTACGCGGCCGGCGCGGTGGACTACATCTCCAAGCCCTTCGACCCCTGGGTGCTGCGCGCCAAGGTGTCGGTCTTCGTCGACCTCTACATGAAGAACTGCCAGCTCAGGGAGCAGGCCGCGCTGTTGCGACTGCAACTGGAGGAGGGCGGCGGGCAGCCGGCCATCGGCGGCGCGCTGCTGGGCGAGCTGTCGGCGCGGCTGGCCTCGGTGGAGGAGCAGGCCGAGGCGCTGGTCAAGCAGCTGGACGGCACCGAGGACGGCGGGGTCGCCGCCACCGCGGTGCACCTGGAGCGGAAGCTGACGGGCCTGCGCAGGGCGCTCGACGCGCTGCGCCCCGGTACGGACTAGACGGCGGCCGCCCGCTTGCCCCGTCCGGGTGAAACCGGATCAGCGTGACGGTGTGTCTGCGACACGTCCGGGCACCCCGTACCAGGCGCATGGGCACTGGTGGTCGGCCCCGGTAGGCTGCTGAGCCATGGCCACACGTACGCCCGGAAGCGCGGCACGCAGTTCGAGTCCGGGACCGTCCAAGAAGGCCGCGGCGAAGGCTCCGGCCAAGCCGCCCGCGAAGAAGGCGGCGGCCAAGAAACCGGCCCCGGCGAAGAAGGCCCCGGCCAAGCCCGCCCCGGCGGCGCCGCCCCCGCCCCCGCCGATGCTCTTCCGCGCCGTCCGGGCCGTCTGGCTCGGCCTGGCACACGCGGTCGGCGCGGTCTTCCGCGGCTTCGGCGACGGCGCCAAGAACCTGGACCCGGCGCACCGCAAGGACGGCGTCGGCCTGCTGCTGCTCGCGCTGGCGCTGGTCACGGCCGCGGGCACCTGGTTCAGCCCCCAGGGCTGGCTGGGCGAGGCGGCCACCAACGTGGTCTCCGGGCTGTTCGGCCGGCTGGACGTGCTGGTGCCCTTCCTGCTGGCGGCCGTCGCGATCCGGCTGATGCGCCATCCGGAGCTGCCCGAGGCCAACGGGCGGATCATGATCGGCCTCAGCGCGCTGGTGGTCGGCGTGCTCGGCCTGGTCCACATCGGCTGCGGTGCGCCCATGATGGGCAGCGGTGCGTCCCGGATAAGGGCGGCCGGCGGCATCGTCGGCTGGGCCGTCTCGACCCCGATGATGGCCGCCGCCGGACCGCCGCTCGCGGTGCCGCTCCTGCTGCTGCTGGCCTTCTTCGGCCTGCTGGTCACCACGGCCACCCCCGTCAACCGGATCCCCGAGCGGCTGCGCGCGGCCGGGGTGCGCCTCGGCGTGGTCGAGCCCGGTCCGGACGACGAGCCGACCGGGGGGCGCACGCCGGAGCGCGAGTTCTCCACCGCGCCGCCGGAGGACGCCGACCCGTCGGCGCTGCCGTTCACGGTGGACGCCGACGGCGACTCCCCGCAGGACGAGGTCGCCGCCCGCCGGCGCCGCCGCCGGCGCAAGCAGCCGGACGACCCGGAGCAGGACTCCGCCGCCGCCGCCGCACCGGGCAGGGACCCGTTCGTCAAGGACCTGGCCGACCCGTACGCCACCCGGGACCTCGCCGCCGGCGCCGCCGCCGACCTGGACGGCGCGCTGGTCTACGGCGTGCCCGCCTCCTCGGCGGTGGCGAACATGATGCACCAGGTGCAGGACCGCACCGCCCCGCCCGAGGAGCCCGCCGTCCCGGCCGCCCGCAGCGCCGGGGCCGGCCCCGGCGCACCGGAGGAGCACGGCCCGGCGCCGGTGCGGATGGAGCAGCTCCAGCTCTCCGAGGGCATCACCTACGCGCTGCCCTCGCTCGACCTGCTGGAGCGCGGCGGCCCGGCCAAGGCCCGCAGCGCCCTCAACGACGAGGTGGTGGCGCAGCTCACCAGCACCTTCGGCGAGTTCAAGGTGGACGCCAGGGTCACCGGCTTCACCCGGGGCCCGACGGTCACCCGGTACGAGGTCGAGCTGGGCCCGGCCGTGAAGGTGGAGCGGATCACCGCGCTCGCCAAGAACATCGCGTACGCGGTGGCCAGCCCGGACGTGCGGATCATCAGCCCGATCCCGGGCAAGTCCGCGGTCGGCATCGAGATCCCCAACCGGGACCGGGAGATGGTCAACCTCGGCGACCTGCTGCGCTCGCGCACGGCCGCCGAGGACACCCACCCGATGGTCGTCGGCATGGGCAAGGACGTCGAGGGCCACACCGTGATGGCCAACCTCGCCAAGATGCCGCACATCCTGGTGGCCGGCGCGACCGGCGCGGGCAAGTCGTCCTGCATCAACTGCCTGATCACCTCGGTGCTGGCCCGGGCCACCCCGGACGAGGTCCGGATGGTCCTGGTCGACCCGAAGCGGGTCGAGCTGACCGCGTACGAGGGCATCCCGCACCTGATCACGCCGATCATCACCAACCCCAAGAAGGCCGCCGAGGCCCTCCAGTGGGTGGTGCGCGAGATGGACCTGCGCTACGACGACCTCGCGGCGTTCGGGTTCCGGCACGTGGACGACTTCAACGCGGCGGTGAAGGCCGGGAAGGTGACCCCGCCACCGGGCAGCGAGCGCGAGCTGAAGCCGTACCCGTACCTGCTGGTGATCGTCGACGAGCTGGCCGACCTGATGATGGTCGCCCCGCGCGACGTCGAGGACTCGGTGGTCCGGATCACCCAGCTCGCCCGGGCCGCCGGCATCCACCTGGTGCTGGCGACCCAGCGGCCCTCGGTGGACGTGGTCACCGGTCTGATCAAGGCCAACGTGCCGTCCCGGCTGGCGTTCGCGACCTCGGCGATGGCCGACTCGCGGGTCATCCTGGACCAGCCGGGCGCCGAGAAGCTGATCGGCAAGGGCGACGCGCTCTTCCTGCCGATGGGCGCGAGCAAGGCGATCCGCATGCAGGGCGCGTTCGTCACCGAGGCGGAGATCGCCGCGGTCGTCCAGCACTGCAAGGACCAGCTGACCGCCGTCTACCGGGACGACGTCACCGTCGGCGGCGGGCCCAGGAAGGAGATCGACGAGGAGATCGGCGACGACCTGGACCTGCTGATCCAGGCCGCGGAGCTGGTCGTCTCCACCCAGTTCGGCTCCACCTCGATGCTCCAGCGCAAGCTGCGGGTCGGCTTCGCCAAGGCCGGCCGGCTGATGGACCTGATGGAGTCGCGCGGGATCGTCGGCCCGAGCGAGGGCTCCAAGGCCCGCGACGTCCTGGTGAAGCCCGACGAACTGGACGGCGTGATCGTCGGCATCCGCGGCTGACGGAGCGTCCCGTTCCGGGGTGTTCACCCGTTCGGAGGGGGGTAGGCGCGGTGTACGGAACCGATCGGACGTGCACCGCGTCACACGGCGAAAGCGGCGGCTCCGGTGAACGGCGGCCGACGCCCTGACGGCCGGTCAGTGGCCGTTCGGGAGCGGGACCGGGTGGGTGTGCGCATTCGGGCCTGTTCCGCTTGAGAAACGATCCGCCCGCGCCCCTAGACTGTTCCCCAGCAGGTGGCCATCCGCTCGAAAGGCGTGCCCCGTGACCATCGGCAAGTCCCGCGACCGCGAGAACGCCCCGTCGTCCGCCCAGCCTTCCGGCGGCGCGGAGCAGGCGGCCGATGCCGTGAGCATCGGCCGGGTGCTGTCCGCTGCCCGGATCGACGCCGGACTCACGGTGGACCAGGTCAGTAGCGCCACCCGCGTGCGGGTGCCGATCGTGCATGCCATCGAGGAGGACGACTACGGCCGCTGCGGCGGCGACTTCTACGCCCGCGGCCACATCCGCTCGATCGCCCGCGCGGTCGGCGTGGACGGCGAGGCGCTGGTGGCCCAGTACGACGCCGCGCACGGCGGCGCCCCCGCCACCAAGCGGCCGACCCAGCTGATCGAGAGCGGGCCGATCAAGGTTCCCGGCCGCGGCCGGCCGAACTGGACGGCCGCGATGGTCGCCGCGATCTTCGCGGTGGTCGCACTGATCGGCTTCAACCTGGTCAGCGGCAAGACCACCGGCTCGACCACCGGCTCGGCCAGCGCACCGCTGCCCAGCGGCTCCGGCACCGGCTCGGTCGCCGCGGCGCCCTCGCCGAGCGTGCAGCCGCCCGCCCCGGCGCCCAGCGTCGCGGCGATCGCGGCCGCGCCGGCCGACAAGGTCACCGTGAAGCTGGTCGCCGAGAAGGACACCAGCTGGGTCTCGGCGCTGGACGGCAACGGCAAGTCGCTGTTCCAGAACAACATCGAGGAGGGTCAGGACCAGACCTTCACCGACCCCAAGCAGATCAAGCTGGTGATCGGCAACGCCGGTGCCGTGCACGTGTACGTCAACGGCAAGGACCTCGGTCCGGCGGGCAAGAACGGCCAGGTGGTGCATGTCACGTACACCCCCGGCGACCCGCAGGCTGGCTGACCACGGGCGGTCTGCGACCGGGCGAAGGTCCGGTGAAGATCCGGTAATCCGGGGCGCGCGGCCTCCGGGGCGAACGGCCCCGGCGGCCGCGCGTTAATCTTGGCCCTATGCCTGAACGCCGTACTGTCGCCCTTGTCACGCTCGGATGCGCCCGCAACGAGGTGGACTCCGAGGAACTCGCCGGGCGACTGGAGGCCGACGGCTGGTTGCTGGTCGACGACGCCGCCGAAGCCGACGTCGCCGTCGTCAACACCTGCGGCTTCGTCGAGGCCGCCAAGAAGGACTCGGTCGACGCCCTGCTGGAGGCCAACGACCTCAAGGGGCACGGTCGCACCCAGGCCGTCGTCGCGGTCGGCTGCATGGCCGAGCGGTACGGCAAGGAGCTGGCCGACGCGCTGCCCGAGGCGGACGGCGTGCTCGGCTTCGACGACTACTCGGACATCTCCGACCGCCTCCAGACCATCCTCTCGGGCGGCCACCACGCCCCGCACATCCCGCGTGACCGCCGCAAGCTGCTGCCGCTGAGCCCCGTCGAGCGCCAGGCCGCCGCCGCCGATGTCGCCCTCCCGGGCCACGGCGGCGCCGAGAGCGCGCCGGAGGACCTCCCCGAGGGCGTGGCGCCCGCCTCCGGGCCGCGCACCCTGCGCAAGCGGCTGGACGACAGCCCGGTGGCCTCCGTGAAGCTCGCCTCCGGCTGCGACCGGCGGTGTTCCTTCTGCGCCATCCCGGCCTTCCGCGGCTCGTTCATCTCGCGCCGCCCCTCCGACGTGCTCCAGGAGGCCCGCTGGCTGGCCTCGCAGGGCGTCCGCGAGGTGGTGCTGGTCAGCGAGAACAACACCTCGTACGGCAAGGACCTCGGCGACATCCGGCTGCTGGAGACGCTGCTCGGCGAGATCGCCGCGATCGAGGGCGTCGAGCGGGTCCGGGTCTCCTACCTCCAGCCGGCCGAGATGCGGCCGGGCCTGATCGACGCGATGACCGGCACCGCCGACGTGGTGCCCTACTTCGACCTCTCCTTCCAGCACTCGGCGCCCGCGGTGCTGCGCCGGATGCGCCGCTTCGGCTCCACCGACCAGTTCCTGGAGCTGCTCGGGACGATCCGCGGCAAGGCCCCGCAGGCCGGCGCCCGCTCCAACTTCATCGTCGGCTTCCCCGGCGAGACCGAGGAGGACTTCGCCGAGCTGGAGCGCTTCGTCACGCACGCCGGCCTGGACGCGATCGGCGTCTTCGGCTACTCCGACGAGGACGGCACCGAGGCCGCGACCTACGACGGCAAGCTGCCCGAGGACGTGGTGGCGGACCGGCTCGACCGGCTCACCCGGCTCGCCGAGGAGATGACCGCCCAGCGGGCCGAGCAGCGGATCGGCACCGAGGTCGAGGTGCTGGTCGAGTCCGTGGAGGGCGACCTGGTCGAGGGCCGCGCCGCCCACCAGGCGCCCGAGACGGACGGCCTCACCACGCTCACCGGCGTGGAGGACCCGCAGGTCGGCCGGTTCTACCGGGCCCGGGTGGTCGCCAGCGAGGGCGTCGACCTGGTCGCCGAGGCGCTGGAGCAGGTGCGGGTCGGCCAGGCCCCGGGAGCCGGGGAATGACCAAGGGGCCCGGCGCCCCGGCCGCGGCCCACCCGGGCAGACCGGCGGCCGCGGCGCCGCCGGCGCCGGGGATCTGGAACATCGCCAACATGCTCACGATGCTCCGGCTGCTGCTGGTGCCGGTCTTCGTGGCGCTGCTCTTCGCCGACGGCGGCCACGACCCCAAGTGGCGGGCGGTGGCCTGGGCGTCGTTCGCGGTCGCGATGATCACCGACCTGTTCGACGGCGAGCTGGCCCGGCGCAAGGGCCTGGTCACCGACTTCGGCAAGATCGCCGACCCGATCGCCGACAAGGCGATCATGGGCTCGGCACTGATCGGCCTCTCGGTGCTGGGCGACCTGCCGTGGTGGGTCACGGCGGTCATCCTGGCCCGCGAGCTCGGCATCACCCTGATGCGGTTCTGGGTGATCCGGTACGGGGTCATCCCGGCCAGCCGGGGCGGCAAGCTGAAGACGCTCACCCAGGGCATCGCGGTCGGCATGTACGTCCTGGAGCTGACCGGCTGGCTCGCCACCGCGCGGGCCGTGCTGATGGGGCTGGCGGTGCTGCTGACCGTCGGCACCGCGCTGGACTACATCGGGCAGGCGCTGCGCCTGCGCCGCGAGGGGCTGGCCGCGGAGCGCGCGGGCCGGTGACGGGGGAGGACGGGGTGGAGCGCGTGGTGGACGCCGGGGCGGGGCACGGGCCGCAGGCCGCTGCGGACTACGCGCTGGCGGAGCGGGCGCACGCCGCGCTGCGCGGCGAGGGCAGCACCGTGGCGGTGGCGGAGTCGCTCACCGGCGGGCTGCTGGCGGCGGCGCTGGTGGACGTCCCGGGGGCGTCCGCGACCTTCCGCGGCTCGGTCACCGCGTACGCGACCGAGCTGAAGGCCTCGGTGCTCGGCGTCGACGAGGGCCTGCTGGCCGTGCACGGACCGGTGCACCCGGTGGTGGCGCGGCAGATGGCCGAGGGCGTGCGCCGGCTGCTGGGCGCCACCTACGGGGTGGCGACGACCGGCGTGGCCGGGCCGGATCCGCAGGACGGACAGCCGGTGGGCACCGTACACCTCGCGGTCGCCGGTCCGGGGGGAAGTCTGGTCACTTCGCCCCGGTTGTCGGGCGGGCGTGCCACAATCCGTCGCAGAGCGGTGACCGCCGCTCTGGAGCTGCTCGTCGGGCGGCTCCCGGCCGGTGCGTCCACGCACTGAGCCGTCGCCCGCCCACCGCAGAGGCGTCACGCAGGCCCCGCCCGTCGAGATCTCCACCGAACCGAGATCTGCCGAACTGGCGTACGGGTATGGGCCGGCTGGAGGATCGTGTTACATCGGAGGGCCTGGTTGGGCAGAAACCAGGTGGCGAACGAGTGGCTTGGCGGTGGCCGGGCGCCGCGCGGAGGGTACGACGAGGTGCCAGCCGACCCGGGTACGACACCGAAACAGGGGAGGGGACAGCCTTGCAGCCCAGAGTGAACACGACCATGGTCCCCGCACGCGAAGCGGGCAAGGCGGTACGGTGGGGGCGTGACATCTCGATCCGCAGTCCGAGGAGGGAGGCACCGATGATCCTGCTCCGTCGCCTACTGGGCGATGTACTGCGTCGGCAGCGCCAGCGCCAGGGCCGCACACTCCGCGAGGTGTCGGCAGCCGCCAGGGTTTCGCTCGGTTACCTCTCCGAGGTCGAGCGGGGACAGAAGGAGGCCTCCTCGGAGCTGCTCTCCGCGATCTGCGACGCACTCGATGTCCGCATGTCCGAGGTCATGCGCGAGGTCAGCGACGAACTCTCGCTCGCCGAACTTGCGGCGATGGCCACCCTCTCCGAAGGTGAACTGCTGAGGCCGGTGCTCGAACCGGTACCGCTGCCCGCCCCCGGCACCGACCGGGCGAACCTCTCGCCCAAGGCCGCCGCGATGGACGTGGTCGCCGCCTGACCTGGCCTCGACGCCCGGGCGCCTGGTGCCCGGGGCGAGCGAAGGAGGGCGGTCGTGCGGAGAACCGCGACGGCGTACGCCGAAGGCCGAATACGGATACGGCTGGGGCGTCTGGTGCCCCGGCCCTTGCGTGCGGGCCTGGTGATCCTTGCGGGCGGGCTCGGCTGCTGGGTGCTGGTGGTCCGGGGACAACCGGCCGACGGTGCCGCGCTGGGGCTGCTCGCGGCCGGCGGCTGGGGCCTCGGGCTGATCCCGGTCCACGCCGACCGGTGGGCCACCGGACCGTCGCCGCGCCGGACGGGTGATCCGGCGGCCCGGGTGGAGGCGGAACCTCCGATCGGGTGACGTGCCCGGGTGATCCCCCGGGGAGCCCTCCGGCGTTGCGGGCGGAACGAGTACCTGAGTGTTGCGGTCCGAAGGCCGCGGAGCGGGAAACCCGCCCCGCGGCCTTCGCCGTGTCCGGGGCCGTCGGTCCGGGACGCCCGGGCGTCCCGCGGGGGCCGTCCGCCGGGCCCGTCCGCCGGTGGCCGTCCGTCAGGGCCTCAGCCGCAGGCCGCGCGGGGTGGCGTGGAAGCCGGCCTCCTCCAGGGCGGCGCCGAGCGCCGACCCGAGCGCTGGCTCGCCGTTGGCCCGTTCGACGGTGACACTGCCGAGCGCGCCCGCCCGGACGGCCGAGGCGAGGGCCGAAGCGGCCAGCGCGCGGGTGGCCTCGTCCTCCGGCCAGGCCAGCAGCGACTTGCCGCCGCGTTCGACGTAGAGGGCCAGTTCGCCGTCGACCAGGACCACCAGGGCACCCGCCTTGCGGCCGGGCCGGTGCGCCTTGGCCGCCCTGCTCGCCTTGGCCCCCTCCGCGGCCCCCGCGGCCCCGTCCCGCCCGTCCGCTGCCCCGGGCGGCTCGGGCCAGGGCAGTGCGGCGCCGTAGGCGTTGGCCGGGTCGGCGGCGGCCAGCACCAGCACCTGCGGCGGCTCGGCCGCCGGGCCGGCCGACCATTCGTTGGCCCGGGCGCGCTCCAGCCGGCCGTTGACCGACCGCAGCCGGTCCGCAGCGCCCTCCATAGCGAACTGGGCGCCGCCCAGCCCCTCCACGAAGTAGCCCCGGCGGGCCCGGCCGCGCTCCTCCATCGCGGCCAGCACCCGGTACACCCCGGCGAACCCGCCCGGGACCCGTTCGGCCACCACGGTGCCCCGGGTGAGCAGGCCGTGCCGGTCCAGCAGGTTCTGCGCCCGGGCGGTGGCGCGGACCGTCGGGTCGGCCTCGAAGGCGGGCAGCACCGACCAGCGCCCGGCCACCGTCGGCGGGCCGCTGCGCAGGGCGCCGCCGATCCGGCCGAACGGGCGGCCGGCGCCGCCGTAGCGGCCGCGCGGGGTGGCCCTGGGCGCCCGGTGCGCCGTCGCGCCGGCCGTCCGCCCGGAGCCGAGCAGGGCGCGCAGCGGAGCCAGGGTGTCGTTGCTGACGTACCCGGCCCAGACGAGGTCCCAGAGCGCCTCGACGAGCTCGGCCTCGGGGGTGTCCGGCAGGTGCGCGACGAGCTGGCGGAAGAAGAGCCCGTAGCCGCCCGCCAGTGCCTCCATCAGCGCGGTGTGCACGGGGGTGACGGCCGGCGGGACGGGCTCGGGGCGCAGCAGGTGGGCGGTCTCGGCGAGGTGCAGGCTGATCCAGCCGTCCTTGCCGGGCAGCGCGCCGGCGCCGGACCAGCCGATCTCGCCGGCCGCCATCAGCTCGTCCAGCAGGTTCGGGGAGTAGTCGGCGAGCCGGGCCGGGAGGATCAGCTTCTCCAGTGCGGAGGCGGGCAGGGCGGTGCCCTGGAGCTGCTCGACCACCCGCAGCAGGCCGTCGGGGCCGCGCAGCCGGTGGCCGGCCAGGTGCTGCCACTGCGGGAGGAAGGCGGCCAGCGCACGCGGCGGGACGGCCTCGACCTCCTGGCGCAGGGCGGCGAGCGAACGGCGTCGCAGTCGGCGGAGCACCTCGGCGTCGCACCACTCGACGGTGGCGGTGTGGCCCTCCACCGGTCTGAACTCGCCCTGGACGAGGCGGCCGGCGGCGGTGAGCCGGTGCAGGGTGCCGGTGACCACGGCCGTCCCGAGCCCGAAGCGGGCCGCGGCCTCGGCGGCGGTGAACGGGCCGTGCGTGCGGGCGTGCCGGGCGAGGAGGTCGCCCAGCGGGTCCTTGACCGGTTCGGTGAAGGCCTCGGGCACGCCGACCGGCAGCGGGGTGCCGAGGGCGTCGCGCAGCCGGCCGGCGTCCTCGACGGCCGCCCAGCGCTGCTCGCCGGCGATCCGGACCGCGATCACCCGGCGGGCGGCCTCCAGCTCCAGGGCCCAGAGCGGCTCGGCGCCGCGGACGGTGAGCTCGGCCTCGGTGAGCGGGCCGAGCAGGCGCAGCGCGTCGGCGACGCCCTCGGCGTCCCTGATCCGGCGCTCGGGGGTGAGGCGTTGGAGCTCGGCCTCCAGCTCGGCGAGGACCTGCGGGTCGAGCAGTTCGCGCAGTTCGGCCTGGCCGAGCAGCTCGGAGAGCAGCCGGGAGTCGAGCGAGAGGGCGGCGGCGCGGCGCTCGGCGAGCGGGGAGTCGCCCTCGTAGAGGAACTGGGCGACGTAGCCGAAGAGCAGTGAGCGGGCGAACGGGGACGGCTCGGGGGTGGTGACCTCGACCAGGCGGACGGCGCGGGATTCGAGGTCCCCCATCAGCTCGACCAGTCCGGGCACGTCGAAGACGTCCTGGAGGCACTCGCGGACGGCCTCCAGCACGATCGGGAAGGAGCCGTACTCGGAGGCGACCTCCAGGAGCTGGGCGGCGCGCTGGCGCTGCTGCCAGAGCGGGGTGCGGCGGCCGGGGCTGCGGCGGGGGAGCAGCAGGGCCCGGCCGGCGCACTCGCGGAAGCGGGAGGCGAACAGGGCCGAGCCGCCGACCTGGTCGGTGACGAGCTGTTCGATCTCGCCCGGGTCGAACAGGGCGGCGTCGGCGCCGACCGGGGCGTCGTCGGAGGCCGCCCCGCCGCCCGGGCTCCCGAAGTCGAAGTCGGGGGCCAGCAGGTCGGCGTCGGGCAGGCGGAGCACGATGCCGTCGTCGGCGTGCATGACCTGCGGGTCGAGGCCGTGCTTCTCGCGCAGCCGGGCGGCGAGGGCGAGGGCCCAGGGGGCGTGCACCTGGGCGCCGAAGGGGGAGTGGATGACGATCCGCCAGTCGCCCAGTTCGTCCCGGAAGCGCTCGACCACGATGGTGCGGTCGTCCGGGAGGTGGCCGCAGGCCGTGCGCTGCTCGGTGAGGTAGTCGAGCAGGTTGCCGGCGGCCCAGTCGTCCAGACCGGCCTGCCGGAGCCGGGCGGTGGCGGCCGCGGGCTCCATGGAGCCCAGCTCGCGGGTGAACGCGCCGAGAGCGCGGCCGAGTTCGAGCGGGCGGCCGAGGGTGTCGCCCTTCCAGAACGGGAGCCGGCCGGGGATGCCGGGGGCCGGGGTGACCAGCACCTTGTCGTGGGTGATCTCCTCGATCCGCCAGGAGGTGGTGCCGAGGGTGAAGACGTCGCCGACCCGGGACTCGTAGACCATCTCCTCGTCGAGCTCCCCGACCCTTCCGCCGCCCTTGCGCCCCGTCGTCGAGTCGGCCGCGGTCGAGCCGGCGATGAAGACGCCGAACAGGCCGCGGTCGGGGATGGTGCCGCCGGAGGTGACGGCGAGCCGCTGGGCGCCGGGGCGGCCGGTGACGGTGCCGGCCACGCGGTCCCAGACCAGGCGGGGGCGCAGCTCGGCGAAGGCGTCCGAGGGGTAGCGGCCGGCCAGCATGTCGAGCACGGCGTCGAAGGCGGACTGCGGCAGGCCGGCGAACGGCGCGGCCCGGCGGACCACGGCGAGCAGGTCGTCCACCGGCCAGGTGTCCAGCGCCGTCATCGCGACCAGCTGCTGGGCCAGCACGTCCAGCGGGTTGCGCGGGATGCGCAGCGCCTCGATCCGGCCGGCCCGCATCCGTTCGGTGACCACGGCGGACTGGACGAGGTCCCCCCGGTACTTGGGGAAGAAGACGCCGGTGGAGACCGCGCCGACCTGGTGGCCGGCCCGGCCGACCCGCTGGAGGCCGGAGGCGACCGAGGGCGGTGACTCGACCTGGACGACCAGCTCGACGGCGCCCATGTCGATGCCCAGCTCCAGGCTCGAGGTGGCGACCACGGCCGGCAGCCGGCCCGCCTTGAGCTCCTCCTCGACCAGGGTGCGCTGCTCCTTGGAGACCGAGCCGTGGTGGGCCCGGGCGATCACCGGCGGGGCGCCCCTGGCCGCGCCGGAGCCGCCCATCAGCTGGGCGGGCGCGTGCGCCTCGGCGGGGGCGGTGCCGGTGGCCCGTTCGACGGCGATCTCGTTGAGGCGGTTGCAGAGCCGCTCGGCGAGGCGGCGGGAGTTGGCGAAGACGATGGTCGAGCGGTGGGCCTGGACCAGGTCGACGATCCGCTCCTCGACGTGCGGCCAGATCGACGTTTGCCGGGCCGGATCGCCGTCGGGGGCGCCGCCGACGCCGGGGGCGGCCGGGAGGTCGTCCAGGTCGGGGACGGGGACGACCACCGAGAGGTCGAACTCCTTGGCGGAGGCGGGCTGGACGACGGTGGCGCCGCGCTGCGGGCTGAGGAAGCGGGCCACCTCCTCGACCGGGCGGACGGTGGCGGAGAGGCCGATCCGGCGGGCCGGGCGTTCCAACAGCTCGTCCAGCCGCTCCAGCGAGAGCGCGAGGTGGGCGCCGCGCTTGGTGCCGGCGACGGCGTGCACCTCGTCCAGGATCACGGTGTCGATGCCGCGCAGGGCTTCGCGGGACGCGGAGGTGAGCAGCAGGAAGAGCGACTCGGGGGTGGTGATCAGGATGTCCGGCGGGTGGGTGGCGAAGCGGCGGCGGTCGGCGGCCGGGGTGTCGCCGGAACGGATGCCGACCTGGACGTCGGGCTCGGGCAGGCCGAGCCGGACGGAGGCCTGGCGCAGGCCGGCCAACGGGGCGCGGAGGTTGCGCTCGACGTCGACGGCGAGGGCCTTGAGCGGCGAGATGTAGAGGACGCGGCAGCGGCGCTTCGGCTCGGCGGGCACCGGGGTGCTGCTGAGGCGGTCCAGGGCGGAGAGGAAGGCGGCGAGCGTCTTCCCGGAGCCGGTGGGGGCGACCACCAGGACGTCCGTCCCCTGCCCGATGGCGTGCCAGGCCTCGGCCTGGGCGGTGGTGGGCGCGTGGAAGGCCCCCGTGAACCAGGCCCGGGTGGCCGGGGCGAAACCGGCCAGGGGGTCGGCGGGCGGCTGGGGGTGGGTCTGCGGCGCCATGCCCCCATGGTGCCGGGTGGCACTGACAACGGGCGGGCCGGCGGGCGGTGGGCGGCCGGGGCGTCGTCCGCGCGCCGTCCGGTGGAGTTAAAAAAGGCAAAGAAGACTATCAACTCATATGGTGATGATTCAGACAGAGGGCTCTTCGAGGACAGCCACACCCCCGTGACCACCGGGCCTCCCGTGACCGACCGGGACCGACGAGCGGAGACCGTGCCATGGCGCAGGCGCACCCGTCCGGCAGCGGTCCCGCCCAGGCCGGACCGCACCGGGCCCGCGGCCCCCTGCGGGCACTGCTCGCCATGCTGCTCACCGCGCTGGTGGCCGGCGGCGCCGTCCCGTACGTGGCCGGACCCGGCCGGTCCTACCTCAGCTACCTGGTGCTGGCCGAGCAGGAGGACGCCGCGGGCGCCGCCAGGGCGGGGGCCGAGGCGCGGGCCGCCGGCGGACAGGTCGTCCAGGAGTACCCGCAGATCGGGGCCGTGCTCGCGTACGCCCCCGGCGGCTTCGCCGACAAGGTCCGGTCCCGGCCGGGGGTGGCCGCGGCCGGTGCCACCCGGACCGCGCCGGTACCGAGCCCGCCCCGGCCGCTGGACGGCGCGGGGGACTTCGGCGCGGGGACCGGCGCCGACCGGGCCGGCGGCGACCGCAGCGCCGACGGCGGCCCCGGAACGGGCGGGCGCCGCAGCGCCGACCTCGGGGACGACGCCACCGCCACCGTGGCAGACCCGGGCGAGCACGACGCCTGGAACCTCGCCATGCTCGGCGCGCCCGTCGGCTCGGCCGGCGACACCCCGCCCACCCTGCTGCGCACCCCCTCCCCGAGCCCGGGGGAGCCCTCCGCGGACGCGCTGCGCAAGGTGCTGGTGGCGGTGCTCGACTCCGGCGTCGACGACAGCCACCCGGACCTGCGCGCCGCCGTCGACCCGAAGAGCTCCGCCTCCTGCGCCGACGGCCGCCCCGACGCCCGGACCGGCGCCTGGCGGCCCGACCCCGGCGTCGGCGAGAGCGGCCACGGCACCCACGTCGCCGGGATCGTCGGCGCCGCCCGGGACGGCCACGGCGTCAGCGGCGTGGCCCCCGGCGTCCGGATCGCCGCCGTCCGGCTGCTCGGCCCGCTCGGCCAGTACTACGCGGAGAACATCGTCTGCGGCATGCTCTGGGCCGCCGACCACGGCGCCAAGGCGATCAACAACAGCTACTTCGCCGACCCGTGGAAGTACAACTGCCCGCAGGACCCCGACCAGGCCGCGCTGACCGCGGCGGTCGACCGGGCGGTCGGCTACGCCCGGCGGCAGGGCGCGGTCGTGGTGGCCTCGGCCGGCAACGACGGACAGGACCTCGGCGCCCCCCGCGCCGACGACCGCAGCCCCAACGACCGCGTCTCCGGCCCGGCGCAGTCCCGGTACCTCGGCACCGAGTGCATCCGGCTGCCCGGCGAGCTCCCCGGGGTGGTCACGGTGACCGCCGTCGACCGCGACGGCGGCCCGTCGGCGTACTCCAACTACGGGCGCGGCAAGGTCTCCCTGGCCGCCCCCGGCGGGGACCCGGACGCCGGGGCGCACGGCGCGATCGTCTCGGACTGGCCCGGCGGGCAGTACGCGGCGCTGGCGGGCACCTCGATGTCCGCGGCGCACGTCACCGGCGCGGTCGCGGTGGCCGCCGCGCTCCACCCGGACTGGGGCTCGGACCAGCTCGCGTCCCTGCTGGCCGCCACCGCGGCGGCCGCCTGCCCGCCCGGGCCGCTCGGCTGCGGCGACCGCCAGTACTACGGCGCGGGCCTGCTCGCCCTGCCGCACTGAGCCCGCCCTGCCGCACTGGGCCCGCGCTGCGTACCGGGCCCGCGCTGCGCACTGAGTGCGGGTGCGGACGGCCGGTGGAAAACCAGGTGACGGGCGGGGCACGCCGGGCGAGGATCGGGGGATGACCGTATACCTCGCCACCGAGCGGCTGGTCCTGCGCCGCTTCACCTCCGCCGACACCGACCGCCTGGTGGAGCTCGACGGCGACCCCGAGGTGATGCGCTACCTCACCGGCGGCCGGGCCACCCCGCGCGAGGTGGTCGAGGAGAAGGTGCTGCCGCTCTACCTCGCGCACTACGAGCGGTACGGCGACCTCAGCTGGTGGGCGGCCGAGGAGCGCGACGGCGGGGCCTTCCTGGGCTGGTTCGAGTTCCGCCCGACGGATCCCCAGGACCCGACGGGCCGGAGCGAGGTCGAGCTCGGCTACCGGCTGCGCCGGCCGGCCTGGGGGCACGGGTACGCCACCGAAGGGGCGCGGGCGCTGGTCCGCCACGGCTTCACCGAACTCGGCGTGCGACGGGTGGTGGCCTACACGATGGCGGTCAACAGCGGCTCGCGGCGGGTGATGGAGAAGAGCGGGCTGCGCTACGTCCGGACGTTCCACGAGGACTACCCCGAGCGGATCCCCGGCAGCGAGCACGGCGAGGTCGAGTACGCGCTGGAGGCGGGCGACTGGAAGGCCTGAGCCTGCGGAGCCCGGTCCGGGATACTGGTGGGCATGAGGCTGACGGAGTTCTGGCGACGGATGTACGAGCACTTCGGTGAGGTGTACGCGGAGTCCTTCGCCGCCGATCACGTGATGACCGAGCTGGGCGGGCGGACGGTGCGTCAGGCGCTGGAGGCGGGCTGGGAGGCCAAGGACGTCTGGCGGGTGGTCTGCGACACCCAGGGGGTGTCGGCGCTGCTGCGCTGAACGGGTGACCGGTGCCCGGTGCTCGGACGGGTGTCGGGGATGGGACAGACTGTCCGGGTGACAAGCAGCCCAGAAGCACAGAATTCGGACAGGTCGGCGCGCGCCGTCGACGAGGCCGCGGGCCCGCCGCCCGCCACCGCGCCCGCGGCGGACCCGGCCCGGGGAGTGGCCGACGGGCTCTGGGGCACCGGGATGCCGCGCTGGCTGCCCCGCGCGATGGTGCTGGCGCTGCTCCTGGTCGGACTGTTCCAGCTCGCCGACTGGGCCTTCCACCAGCTGATCGACCTCTTCGTGATGCTGCTGGTCGCCTTCTTCCTCTCGCTGGCCCTGGAGCCGGCCGTGGACCGGATGGCGGCCCGCGGGGTGCGCAGGGGCGTCGGCACCTTCCTGGTCTTCGTCGCGCTCGCGGTCGCGGTCGCGGGCTTCCTGGCCGCGCTCGGCACCCTGCTGGTCGACCAGGTGGCGAAGATCGCGGTGGACCTCCCGCACCTGCTCGACAACCTGATCAACTGGATCAACCGGACCTTCCAGCAGGACCTCTCGCTGGACGAGCTGCAGAAGAAGCTGCTCAAGGACTCCGGTGCCATCGAGACCTACGCCCAGCAGGCGGCCGACAACGTCTGGGGCGTCTCCTCCACGCTGATCGGCGGGCTCTTCCAGGCCTTCACGGTCGGCCTCTTCACCTTCTACTTCACCGCCGAGGGCCCCCGGGTGCGCCGCACGGTCTGCTCGCTGCTGCCGCCCGCCAAGCAGGGCGAGGTGCTGCGGGCCTGGGAGATCGCGCTGGCCAAGACCGGCGGCTACCTCTACTCCCGGGCGCTGCTCGCGGTGGCGTCGGCGCTCGCGCACTGGGTGATGTTCGCCGCGCTGGACCTGCCCTACTCGGTGGCGCTGGCGGTCTGGGTCGGCGTCATGTCGCAGTTCGTGCCCACCATCGGGACGTACCTGGCGGGCGCGCTGCCGGTGCTGGTCGCGCTCACGGTGGAGCCGGTGGACGCGCTCTGGGTGCTGGTGTTCGTGGTCGTCTACCAGCAGGTCGAGAACTACCTGCTGCACCCGCGGATCACCGCCAGGACGGTGGACGTGCACCCGGCGGTGGCGTTCGGCGCGGTGATCGCCGGGGCGGCGCTGCTCGGAGCGGTGGGGGCGCTGATCGCCATCCCGGCGGCGGCCACCCTCCAGGGGTTCGTCGGAACGTACGTGCGCCGGTACGAGGTGGCCACCGACCCGCGGATCGACCGGGGGGCGCAGCGGCGCGCGCGGCGGGAGCTGCGCCGGGAGGCGGCGCGCCGGCTGCGGCGGATGGTCGGGGCCGGGGCGGGCCCGGACGACACGGACCAGGCCTCCGACCAGCGGCCGGGCGCCGACCGGGGGCCGGAGGGCGGGGCCGGGGAGCGGTAGGTCGAACGGGCGAGGTTGAATCGAACAGATGTTCTTTGTACTCTCCGGCGAGGAGTTTTCCACAGGCCGAGCCCGGTCTGGGCCGTTTGTCAGTGGGACGCGCTAGCGTCGAGGACGATGAAGCGCACAGCACAGAACCCGAGGGTGGAAGCCATGGCAGGTACGGACCGCGAGAAGGCCCTTGAGACCGCACTCGCTCAGATCGAGCGGCAGTTCGGCAAGGGCTCGGTGATGCGCCTGGGCGAGAAGGCCAACGAGCCGATCGACGTGATCTCCACCGGATCCACCGCACTGGACGTCGCCCTCGGGGTCGGCGGCATCCCGCGTGGCCGGGTGGTCGAGATCTACGGCCCCGAGTCCTCCGGCAAGACCACGCTGACCCTGCACCTGGCGGCCAACGCCCAGCGGGCCGGCGGCACGGTCGCCTTCGTCGACGCGGAGCACGCGCTCGACCCCGAGTACGCCAAGAAGCTCGGCGTGGACACCGACGCCCTGCTGGTCAGCCAGCCGGACACCGGTGAGCAGGCCCTGGAGATCACCGACATGCTGATCCGCTCCGGCGCGATCGACCTGGTGATCATCGACTCCGTGGCGGCGCTGGTCCCGCGTGCGGAGATCGAGGGCGAGATGGGCGACTCGCACGTCGGTCTGCAGGCCCGGCTGATGAGCCAGGCGCTGCGCAAGATCGCCGGTGCGCTGAACCAGTCGAACACCACCGCGGTGTTCATCAACCAGCTCCGCGAGAAGATCGGCGTCATGTTCGGCTCGCCGGAGACCACGACCGGTGGCCGGGCGCTGAAGTTCTACGCCTCCGTCCGCCTGGACATCCGCCGGATCGAGACCCTGAAGGACGGCACCGAGGCGGTCGGCAACCGCACCCGGGTCAAGGTCGTCAAGAACAAGGTCGCGGCGCCGTTCAAGCAGGCCGAGTTCGACATCCTCTACGGCGTGGGCATCAGCCGCGAGGGCGGCCTGATCGACATGGGCGTCGAGCACGGGTTCATCCGCAAGTCGGGCGCCTGGTACACCTACGAGGGCGACCAGCTCGGCCAGGGCAAGGAGAACGCCCGCAACTTCCTGCGGGACAACCCGCAGCTGGCCGACGAGATCGAGCGGAAGATCAAGGGCAAGCTGGGCATCGGCCCGAAGACGGAGGAGCCGGCCGCCGAGGGCGAGGCACCGGCCGCCGAGGGCGCCGCCAAGCCGATCACCGCGACCGCCGCCAAGACGGCCGCGGCGAAGAAGACGGCGGCGGCCGCCAAGGCCTGAGCCGTTGATGCAGGACGACATGGTGAGCGGAGGCCCGGCGGGCCCTGAGGGCGACGACTACGGCCCGCCGGACTGGTTCGCCGCGGTGGCGGAGCCGGAGCCGGTCTCGTGGTCGGTGCGGCCCGAGCGGCCGGAGCGTCCCGCGCGGCGGGAGCGGCCCGAGCGGTCGGCGGGTCCGGGGGAGCCGGTCGACGGGCTCGGCCTGGTGTCCGCGTCCGAGCTGCCCACCGGGCGGCGCCGGCGTCGCTCGGCGCTCGCGGAGGGGGAGCCCCCCGGCCACCGGGCCGGGGAAGGGGCGGCCGGTCACGGGGGTGCGGCCGCCCCCGCCTCCTCCGCCGCCGGGCCACGCGGTCGTCGCGCCCGGACACGGGCCCGGACGGACGCGGCGGCGCCTGGGGAGGCGTGGGAGCCGGGCCGTGACGGCACGGCGGAGAAGCCGCGCCGGGCCGCGCGTGGGGCCAGGGCCGAGGAGCCGGCCGACCCCGAGGCCCGCGCGCGGGACATCTGCCTGCGGCTGCTCACCGGGGCGGCCAAGAGCCGCAAGCAGCTCGCCGACGCCCTGCGCAAGCGGGAGATCCCGGACGAGGTCGCCGAGCAGGTGCTGACCCGGCTGGAGGAGGTCGGGCTGATCGACGACGCGGCCTTCGCCCGGGCCTGGGTGGAGTCCCGGCACGCCGTCCGGGGCCTCTCCCGGCGGGCGCTGGCCCAGGAGCTGCGGACCAAGGGCGTGGCCGGCGAGCTGGTCGAACAGGCCGTGGCGCAGCTCGACCACGACGACGAGACCGAGGCGGCCCGGGCGCTGGTCGAGCGCAAGCTCCGGGCGACCCGCGGGCTGGAGCGGCAGGCCCGGATGCGCCGGCTGGTCGGCGTGCTGGCTCGGCGCGGCTACTCGGAGGGCCTCGCCTTCCGGGTGGTCCGGGAGGTGCTGGACGACGAGGCCTCCGTGGCGGGCCCGGAGGAAGAGGACGTGGACGGAGCATCCGCCGACGGCTGGGAGTGAGGGCCGCGCGGCGGGGGAGTTCGCCAAGTCCCAGGCCAGTCTTGACCGTTTCGTAACCTGCGCTTAGCCTCGCACTCAGTGCGGGAGCGCGTCGATCACGCCCCGGTCGCGCCGCGGGCAGGCATGCCCGCGCCCGGTCGCGGTTGGTCCCGGACGGCGTGCCGTGCAGGGACGGGGAGTGGCCAGGATGAGGATCGCGCTGAGCACCGCAACGGTCGCCTCCCTGCTCTCGGCGGTGGTGCTGGTCACCGTCGTCGTGTCGGCCTGGCTGATGGTCAGACGCCTCCAGGGCGCGCAGCGGCGCGCCGCGGCCGAGGCCGAACGGGCCCGGCGCTGGGCCGAGGAACAGGCCGGGCGGCTGCGGGCCGAACTCGACCGGCGCGAGCAGCGGTTGACCGAGGAGCTGCGCCGGCTCGCCGCGCGGGAGGGCGAACTCGCCGAGCGGTCGGCCGCGTTGGAGCAGGCCGGGCGCGAGGCGGCCGAGCTGGTGCGGCGCCGTTCGACGGCGCTGGAGCAGGCCGCCGGGCTCTCGGCCGACCAGGCCAGGGCCCAACTCGTCCGGGAGGCCGAGGCGCAGGCCCGGCGCGAGGCCGCCGTCACCGTCCGGGAGATCGAGCGGGCGGCCAAGGAGGAGGGCGAGGAGCGGGCCCGGGGGATCGTCGCCGGGGCCGTCCAGCGGCTGGCGGCCGAGCAGACCGCCGAGACGGCGGTGTCGGTGTTCCGGCTGCCGAACGAGGAGATGAAGGGCCGGATCATCGGCCGCGAGGGCCGCAACATCCGCGCCTTCGAGGCGGTCACCGGCGTCAACCTGATCATCGACGACACCCCGGCCTCGGTGCAGCTCTCGTGCTTCGACCCGGTCCGCCGGGAGACGGCCAGGCTGACCCTGGAACAGCTGGTCGAGGACGGCCGGATCCACCCGCTGCGGATCGAGCACATCCACGAGCGCAGCCGTGAGGAGGTCGCGCGGCGCTGCGTCCGGGCCGGCGAGGACGCGCTGCTGGCGGTGAAGGTCGGCGCGATGCACCCGGAGCTGGTCCGCACCCTCGGCACCCTGCGCTACCGGGCCTCGTACGGGCAGAACGTGCTCGGGCACCTGGTGGAGTCGGCGCACCTGGGCGGCATGATGGCCGCCGAGCTCGGGGTGGACCCGGAGCCGGTACGCCGTGCGGCGCTGCTGCACGACATCGGCAAGGCGATGACGCACGAGGCCGAGGGCAGCCATGCGGCGGTGGGGGCGGAGTTCGCGCGGCGGCACGGCGAGCCGGCGGACGTGGTGCACGCGATCGCGGCGCACCACGGCGAGGTGGAGCCGCGGACGGTCGAGGCGGTGCTGACCCAGGCGGCCGACGCCTGCTCGGGCGGTCGGCCGGGCGCGCGCAAGGAGTCGCTGGAGCTGTACGTCCGGCGGCTGGAGCGGCTGGAGGAGATCGCCCGGGCGCACGACGGGGTGGCCAAGGTGTACGCGATGCAGGCCGGCCGCGAGGTGCGGGTGATGGTGCGGCCGGAGGAGGTGGATGACCTCGGGGCGCAGGTGATCGCCCGCGAGGTCGCCAAGCAGGTGGCGGAGGAGCTGACCTACCCGGGGCAGATCCGGGTCACGGTGGTCCGGGAGAGCCGGGTCACCGAGGTGGCCCGCTAGGCGAGTCCACCGGCCGGACGGCGGGCTCGGCGGAGGGCTCCGGCCCGGACTCCGCGGCGCCGGTCAGCGGCTGCGGCCCGCCCCGGGCACCGTCGGCCAGCGCCTGGAGGTCCTCGGCGGCCGCGCCCTGGGTGACGCCGACCAGGTGGCCGTCGGGCCGGATCAGCAGCACGGTGTGCGGCCCGGCACCCGGGTACTCCTCGGTGACCAGCACCTCGGCCGGCACCGGCAGCGCCGCGGCGACCTCGGCGAGCCGGGGCATCAGCCCGGCGCCCAGCCAGTGCTCGGCGGACCAGACCGCGGTGCCGGGGGCGACCAGCAGCAGGAGGAAGGTCGAGCCGAGCCGGGCGTGCAGCTGGTCCGGCGTGCCGTCGGTGGCGAGCACCGGCAGGTCCGGGACGAGGACGCCGGGGGCGGTGGCGGGCAGCAGTTCGCTGAGCGAGGTGGTGCCGCGTGCGCCGCGCTGGACGGGCACCCGCCCGGGGACGCCGGAGGGGGCGGCCGGGTAGGCGGGGGCGCCGCCGAAGCGGCCGGTGCCGAGCTGGCCGTCGGAGAGCAGCGGCGCGTGCTTGCGGAACGAGCCGCTGATCAGCGAGCGGCGGGTGGCCTGCCAGCCGCGCAGCGGGCGCAGCAGCGGCATGGCCTGGTCGACGGCGCGCAGCCGGGCGCCGACCGCGCCGCGCCGTTCGGCCTCGTACCCGTCGAGCAGGGAGCCGCCGGGCTGGGGGCCGCCCGAGTGGAGGTGCCAGGCGAGGGCCAGCCGCCAGGCGAGGTTGTCGGCGTCGCGCAGCCCGTCGGCGAGGTTCTGCATGCCGAGGGCGCCGTGCAGGTGGGCGGCGTCGCCGGCGAGGAAGCAGCGGCCGTTGCGGAACCGGGCCGCGAGGCGCTGCTGGGCGGTGTGGTCGGCGGCGGCGAGCAGCTCGTAGCGGGGGAGCTCGCCGCACCAGCCGGTGAGGGTGGCGGTGACCCGGGTGAGCAGGGTGTCGCCGGTGACGATGCCGGGCCAGGTGGCGTGCGGGTCGACCGGCTCGGTGGGCGCGGGTCTGCCCGGGGGCAGCCGCCAGTCGAGGCGCCAGACGCCGTCCGGGAGCGGGCGGGCGGAGGCCTCCCGGTCGCCGCGCCACGGCGGCTCGCGGTGCAGCCGGGCCTCGGTGAAGGGCAGGTCGACGCGGACGGTGGCGATCGCGTTGCGGTCGACGGCCGGCCGCCCGGGGAAGCGGATCTTCAGCAGCTTGCGGACGGTGGAACGGGCGCCGTCGCAGCCGACCAGGTGGCTGCCGCGCCACCAGGTCTCGGTGCCGTCCTGCGGGTTGCGGGTGCGGACGCTGACGCCGTCGCGGTCCTGTTCGAGCTCGGTGACCCGGTTCAGCGGGACCAGCCGGACCAGCGGGGTGCCGGTGAGCGCGTCGCGCAGGCCGCGCTGGAGCCGGTGCTGGGGCAGGTGCAGGACGGGGGTGTCGGCGAGGTCGATCCGGAGCACCTCCTGGCGGCGGCGCCAGATGGTGAACGCGTCCCACCGGGCGGCGTCCGAGACGGCCCGCGGATAGCCGATCCGGGTCAGGAAGGCGGCGGTGTCCGCCCCGAGGACGACGCTGCGCGGGCCCTCGGGGCAGAGTCCGGAACCCTCGTCCAGGACTATCGTCGGCACCTCGTGCCGGGCGAGTGCGAGGGCCAGCGCCAGGCCGACCGGCCCGGCCCCGACCACGATCACCGGGTCCATGCCGGGACCTCCGGTCGCGGGCGGGCCGGCGCGCGGTGGCCGCGGACCGGTGCGGAGCCGTCGGGGACCTCCGGGCATGGGCGGGCCGACGGGGTGGCGTCATATGCCGCGAGGATGGTCCCGGATGGTGTCACGAAGAGCAATGCAACAGTTCACCTGCGTGTCCGTCAAGCAGCAGCCGATGTGCGCCGGTTCGCGCCGCGACGGCCGCGTGCTTCGATCCACCGGGCGAGCGCCGTGAGGAGCAGGCACAGCGCGATGTAGATCGGCCCGATCACCAGCACGACGGGGATGTAGGGGAAGCCCGCCGCGTTGATCGGCTGGGTCGCGATGGCCTTACCGATGAACAGCAGCTCGTGGTAGGTGATGATGAAGCCGAGCGAGGTGTCCTTCAGGGTGACGACCAGCTGGCCGATCATCGAGGGCAGCATCGAGCGGACCGCCTGCGGCACCAGGATGGTGGTCATCACCTGGGTCTTGCGCAGGCCGAGTGCGTACGCCGCCTCGCCCTGGCCGCGCGGGACGGCGTTGACCCCGCTGCGGATGATCTCCGCCTGGACGGACCCGTTGTAGAGGGTGAGCCCGAGCACCAGGGCCCACATCGGCTCCTTGGCGAAGAACGCGTAGTAGAGCGCGACGATCAGGATCAGCAGCGGCATCGCCCGGAAGAACTGGACGAAGGAGACGGCCACCCACCGCACCGGCTTGTGGTCGGAGAGCTGCCCGGCGGCGAGCAGGGCGCCCAGGACGAGCGAGAAGAGCGCCGCCAGCCCGAAGGCCTCCAGGGTGGAGAGCAGACCGTCGACGATGCGCTGCTGGACGGTGCTGTACTGGAAGACGTCCCAGAGCTGGGCGTCGAACTGGCCGTTGTCGGCGAGCGTGGCGAAGACGTACCAGATCAGTCCGGCGACGCCGACGAGCGACAGCACCCCGAACAGCCGGTTCCGCGTGCGGGCCCGCGGGCCAGGGGCGTCGTACAGGACGCTGGCCGTGGAGGGCCGGGTGAAGAGGCTGTTCATCGGGCCACCGCCAGTCGGTCTTCCAGGAAGCGGAACAGCAGCGCGACGGTGGCGCTGATCACCAGGTAGGCGCAGGCCACCCAGAAGAAGATCGCGAAGATCGAGTAGCCGCGCTCGGACATCGTCTGCTGAAAGCTGTACAGCTCGGTGACGCTGAACGCGCCGGCGATCGCCGAGTTCCTCGGCAGGGCGATGAAGACGCTGCTCATCGGCGCCAGCACCGTCCGGGCGGCCTGCGGCAGGACTATCTGGGTGAGCGTCTGGCCGAAGGTCATGCCGAGGCTGCGGGCCGCCTCGGCCTGGCCCAGTGGCACGGTGTTGATGCCCGAGCGCAGGACCTCGCAGACGAAGGACGCGGTGTAGCTGCCGAGCGCCAACGTCGCGTAGGTGAGGTAGCTGAGGTGCACGCCGAGCGGAGGCAGTCCGAAGACGACGGCGAAGAACAGCACGGTCAGCGGGGTGTTGCGGAAGAGCGTCACCCAGGCGGTGCCGAAGCCGCGCAGCACCGGGACGGGGGAGACCCGGAAGGCCGCCAGCAGGGTGCCCAGCAGCAGGGCGAGCAGTGCGCTGAGCGCGCTCAGCTCGATCGTCTGCAGGAAGCCGTCGCGGAACAGCGCGAAGTTGCCGTCCTCGAACAGGAAACCCATCCGGCGGCCCTCCTCTCAGGAGTGGTCAGGAATGATGGTCAGGCGGAGGTCAGTACCGCTCCAGGGCCGGCGGCGTGGGCGCGGCCGAGCCGGAGAGGCCGAGGGTGGCGTCGTACGCCTTCTTCCAGTCGCCGTTGTCCTGGTGGGCCTTGATCGCGTCGCTGATCGCGGTCCGCAGCGCCGCGTCGTCCTTGTTCAGGCCGACGCCGTAGTTCTCCTTGGTGAACGGCTTGCCGACCACCTTGAGCTTGGGCGCGAACTTGGAGGCGTAGCCCTTGAGGATGGCGTCGTCGGTCGTGACGGCGTCGACCTCGCCGGACATCAGCTTCTCGACGCAGGCCGAGTAGGTGTCGAACTGGGTGATCTTCGGCGAGTACTGCTGGATGTTCTTGATCGAGGTGGAGCCGGTGGCGGTGCAGACGTTCTTGCCGTTGACCGACTCCGGGCCGGTGATGGCGGTGTTGTCCGACTTCACCAGCAGGTCCTGGCCGGCGATGTAGTACGGGCCGGCGAAGGAGACCGACTTCTTGCGCTCGTCGTTGATGCTGTAGGTGCCGACGTAGAAGTCGATCTGGCCCTTGGAGATGGCCGGCTCGCGCTGCGAGGAGACCAGGGTCACCCACTTGATCTGCTGCGGGGTGAAGCCGAGGTCGGCGGCGATCATCTTGGCGATCTCGATGTCGAAGCCGCTGCGGTCGCCGCTGGCGACGTCCTCGAAGCCGAGGAAGGGCTGGTCGGCCTTGGCGCCGATGATCAGCTGGCCGCGCTTCTTGGCCTCGGTGAACACCGTCGAGTCGACCTTGGCGTCGGTCTTGACCGTGTACGTGGGCAGCTGCGGGGCGTTGCTGGGGGTCGAGGCGGCGCCGGGCGTGCCGTCCTTGCCGCAGGCGGCGGTGGCGGTCAGCGCGACGGCGCAGAGTGCGACGGCGAGGGTGCGACGGGTCTTCATGAGGGGTAGCTCTCCTCGGGCTGGGCCACGGGCAACCGGGCTCTGGCGGCAGGAAGTTGGCCGGGTCGGCGGGGTCGGCGGCGGCGTCCTTGCCGCCGCCCACCAGGTGCCGGCCCGGTGGGTCGGGAAGACCCGGAGGCTCCGGGACGTCCGGGAGGGCCCGGCGGGCCCGGGACGGTCAGTGGTGCAGGATCTTGGAGAGGAAGTCCTTCGCGCGGTCGCTGCGCGGCGCGGTGAAGAAGGCCTCGGGGGTGTTCTGCTCGACGATCCGGCCGTCCGCCATGAAGAGCACGCGGTTGGCGGCGGAGCGGGCGAAGCCCATCTCGTGGGTGACCACGACCATCGTCATGCCGTCCGCGGCCAGCTGGCGCATGACCTCCAGCACCTCGTTGATCATCTCCGGGTCGAGCGCCGAGGTGGGCTCGTCGAAGAGCATCACCTTCGGGTTCATCGCCAGTGCCCGTGCGATCGCGACGCGCTGCTGCTGACCGCCGGAGAGCTGGGCCGGGAACTTCGCGGCCTGCGCGCCGACACCGACGCGCTCCAGCAGTTCCCTGGCGGTCGCCACGGCCTTGTCGCGGGCGATCCCGCGGACCTTGACCTGGCCGAGCACCACGTTCTCCAGCACCGTCTTGTGCGCGAAGAGGTTGAAGCTCTGGAACACCATGCCGACCTCGGCGCGCAGCCGGGCCAGTTCGCGGCCCTCGGCGGGCAGCGGACGGCCGTCGATGGTGATCGTGCCGGAGTCGACGGTCTCCAGCCGGTTGATCGTCCGGCAGAGCGTGGACTTGCCCGACCCGGACGGGCCGATCAGGACCACCACCTCGCCCTGTGCGATCTCCAGGTCGATGTCCTGGAGCACGTGCAGGGCGCCGAAGTGCTTGTTCACCCCGCGCATCACCACCAGGGGGGCGGCTGCGGCGCTGGAGTCCTTGACGAGGCTCTCGGTCATCGCGGCCTGCTTCCTGGAGATCAGCCCGAGAGCTGAACTCCCTTGGGCGGCAATGGTGATAGATGAGCCGGGGGCCGAGGCCGGCGGAGCCGCGGCCCCCGGTGGGGTGACCATAGGAGCGCTGACGATGTCACGTCAGCCGATCTGAGCGGAACTTGAGGATCACGATCCGGCCACACGCCGCGCGCGGCGTGTTCACGAGGCCCGCCGAGGGCACGGTCACAGCGGGCATCCGCCCCGCCGCGCGGCGTCCCGCGGGGTCCCGGGGCGTGGCCGAGCCTGGCGTCCGGCGCCCGGCTGGCCCATACTGCGCAGGACCGGGACCTGCCCGGTGGGGCCCGTGAACATCACGCAACACCCCGGGGAACGTCCGGGAGAGGAGGAACGATGCGACTACTGCTCGTCGAGGACGACGAACGCGTGGCCGCCGCGCTGGTCGCGGTGCTGGGACGCCACGGCTTCCAGGTCAGGCACGCCCGCAGCGGGCACGAGGCGCTCGACGCGCTGGTGCCGGACGGCAACGAGCCGTACCGGGTGGTCCTGCTCGACCTCGGGCTGCCCGACCGCGACGGCTTCGAGGTCTGCAGCCGGATCCGGGCCGGCAGCGGCGTACCGGTGATCATGGTGACCGCGCGCGCCGACATCCGCTCCCGGATCCACGGGCTCAACCTCGGCGCCGACGACTACGTGACCAAGCCCTACGACATGGGCGAACTGCTCGCCCGGATCCACGCGGTGGCCCGGCGCGGCGCCGCGCCCGCCGCCGTCGCGGTGCCCACGCCCGACACCGTGCCGCAGCAGCGGGGGCCGCTGGAGTCGCGCGGCATCACGATCGACCGCGAACGCCGCCGCGTCAGCGTCGACGGCCGGGACGTCCCGCTCACCCGCAAGGAGTTCGACCTGCTGGCGCTGCTCGCACAGAGCCCCGGCGTGGTCTACCGCCGCGAGCAGATCTTCAGCGAGGTCTGGCGCAGCGGCTGGGAGGGCAACGGCCGCACCCTGGAGGTGCACATCGGCTCGCTGCGCACCAAGCTCGCCCTGCCCGGCCTGGTCGAGGCCGTCCGGGGCGTCGGCTACCGCCTGATCCCCGAGTGCCCGGCCGCCGCCGCGGACGCCCCCCAGGCCCGCGCGGAGCGCTGACCGTACGTGCGTACCCGCCTGCTCGGCATCCTGATCGCGCTGATGCTCTGCGTCCTGGCAGCCCTGGGGCTGCCGCTCGCCGCGGCGGTCGCGGCCGCCGAGCAGAGCCGGGTGGTGGTCGACCGGCTCGACGACGCGGCCCGGTTCGCCCAGGACCTGCCCACCTCGGGCGTCTCCGCCCTGGACTCCGCCCTCAAGGGGGACCTGGAGCCGGCACCCGGCGACCTCAGCCGACGCCGCGCGCTGGACGCCGAGGTGGCCCGCTACCACGAGCTGTACGGCGTCCGGCTCGGCATCTTCCAGCGCGACGGCATCCCGATCGCCACCGCCCCGGCCGACTGGCGGGTGCCGGTCGGCGGCTACGGTGCGCAGGCCTTCCAGGAGGCGCTGGACGGGCGGCGCAGCCACAACCCGCCGCAGGTCTGGCCGTGGACCTCCGACCGGACGCTGACCATCGCCACGCCGGTGGTCCGGGACGGCGACGTGGTGGCGGTGGTGCTCAGCGAGTCCCCGACCGGCGCGCTGCGCACCCGGATGCTGCACCGCTGGCTGGTGATCGGGGCCGGCGAGGCGGCCGCCATGATCGTCGCGGTGCTGCTCGCCGTCCGGCTCACCGAATGGGTGCTGCGCCCGGTCAGGACGCTCGACCGGGCCACCCACGACATCGCCACCGGCCGGATGAACGCCCGGGTGGCCCCCGGCGGCGGCCCGCCCGAACTCCAGCGCCTGGCCCGCTCGTTCAACGAGATGGCGGACCACGTGGTGCTTGCCCTGGACCAGCAGAAGGCCTTTGTCGCGGACGCCTCGCACCAGCTGCGCAACCCGCTGGCGGCGCTGATGCTGCGGGTCGAGGTGCTGGGCCTGGAGCTGCCCGAGGGCCACGACGAGGAGCTCGGCGGGGTCCGCGAGGAGGGCGTCCGGCTCGCCCGGGTGCTGGACGACCTGCTCGGGCTGGCCACCGCCGAACACGCCCGCCCGGAGACCGGGCCGACCGACCTGGCCGCGCTCACCCTGGCCCGGACGGACGCCTGGCGGCCGGTGGCCGGGCAGCGCGGGATCGAGCTCGGCTGGGAGGGCCCGGCGCTGGCGCTCGGCATGGCCGACCCGATCGGCTTCGGCAGCGCGCTGGACGCGGTGATCGACAACGCGCTCAAGTTCGGCCCGGCCGGCAGCCGGGTGCGGGTGCTGGTCGCGGTGCGGCGCAGCGAGGTCGCGGTAACCGTCTCCGACGCCGGGCCCGGCCTCACCGAGGAGGAGCTGGTCCGGGCCGGCGACCGGTTCTGGCGCAGCACGCGGCACCAGAACGTGGACGGCTCCGGCCTCGGGCTCTCCATCGCCCGCACCCTGCTCCAGGCCGGCGGCGGCTCGCTCGCCTTCGCCCCGGTGCAGCCGACCGGGCTCGCGGTGACGCTGGCGGTGCCGCGGGCGGAGAAGAAGGGCGGGGACTAGGTCCCGCCCCCGGCCTCCCGCCGGCCCGGCGGCGCCGGGGTACGGCGCGTACCCGGGGGGACGCCGCGTGCGGGGGCCTCGCCGACGGTGCGGGGCCTCACGGGTGGTTCCGGGGGCCTCACCGGTGGTGCGGGGGGCTTCAGGGGCTCAGGGCTTCACCGAGCGGTAGTAGCGTGCCGCGCCCTCGTGCAGCGGGAGCGGGTTGGTGTAGACGGCGGTGCGCAGGTCGACCAACTGGGCCGCGTGCACCTCGGAACCGATCTGGTCACGGCTGTCTATCACCGCCCGGGTCATGCCCTGGACCAGGTCGATGTCCACGTCGTCCCGGGTGATCAGCAGGTTGGGCACGGCCACGGTGGCGACGGCGTCCTCGGGCTGCGCGTTCGGGTAGGTGCCCTTGGGCATGGTGGCCGCCCGGTAGGCGTCGGTGCCGCCGCCCTCGACCCGGTGGACGGCCTCGGCGAGGTCGCCGAGCGGCACGATCCTGATGGGGAAGCGTTCGGAGAGGCTGGTGAGCGCGCCGGTCGGCAGCCCGCCGGACCAGAAGAAGGCGTCCAGCCCGCCCTCGCGCAGCTTCTCGGCGGCGTCGCCGACGCCGAGCATGGCCGGCCGGATGTCGTGGTCGGGGTCGAGCCCGGCCGAGGCGAGCAGCCGCCGGGTCACCAGGTTCACCCCGGACAACTGCTGGCCGACGCCGACCCGCAGGCCCTTCAGGTCGGCCGTCCGGTGGACCGGCGAGGAGGCGGGCACGATCAGCTGGAGGTAGTCGTCGTAGAGCCGGGCGATCGCCCGCAGCCGGTCCCTGCCGGGCCCGGAGTACTGGGCGACGGCGTCGGCGGTGGCGATCGCGAAGTCGTCCTGGCCGCCGGTCACCCGGGCCAGGTTGTCGATCGAGCCCTCCGAGTTGTCCAGTTGCAGCCGCACCCCGGGCATCGCCTTGGCGACGTGGGCCTCCAGCAGCTGCCCGTACCGGTCGTACACCCCGCCCCGGACGCCGGTCGCGAAGCCCACCGGTCCGCGCGGGTAGTCCGGGGAACGGCCGGCCGAGAGCCACCAGCCGCCGAGGGCCGCGGCCACCAGCACCAAGGCCAGCACAGCCCGCCAGAGCGGGCTGCACAGCACCGCGCGGAGGGCGGCGCCGGGTCGGGGCGCGGAACTGGGGGCCATGGAGGGATAGTGCCAGGCGCGCGCACCGAACGGGAGGGGCCGAAGCGCGGCGCCGCCCGGGACGGGTGGGGACCGGCGGGGGAAAAGCGCTTCGCGGCTGCCCGTACCCTGGTCTGGTGAGCGGTGAGAGCGGATTGAAGAGCTACAAGGTCGTTACCTACGGCTGCCAGATGAACGTCCACGACTCCGAGCGGCTGTCGGGCCTGCTGGAGGACGCCGGATACGTGAAGGCCGGGCAGGACGGCGACCCGGACCTGGTCGTGTTCAACACCTGCGCGGTGCGTGAGAACGCCGACAACAAGCTGTACGGCAACCTCGGGCAGCTCGCGCCGGTCAAGAGCCGCCACAAGGGCATGCAGATCGCCGTCGGCGGCTGCCTGGCCCAGAAGGACCGCGACACCATCGTCAGCAAGGCCCCGTGGGTCGACGTGGTGTTCGGCACGCACAACATCGGGCACCTGCCCGCGCTGCTGGAGCGGGCCGCGGTCGAGCGCAAGGCCCAGGTCGAGATCCTGGAGTCGCTGGAGACCTTCCCCTCCACCCTGCCCACCCGCCGCGAGTCCGCGTACGCCGCGTGGGTGGCCATCTCGGTCGGCTGCAACAACACCTGCACCTTCTGCATCGTCCCCGCGCTGCGCGGCAAGGAGGAGGACCGCCGTCCCGGCGACGTCCTCGCCGAAATCGAGGCGCTGGTCGACGAGGGCGTCATCGAGGTCACCCTGCTCGGCCAGAACGTCAACGCCTACGGCTCCGACCTGGGCGACCGCGAGGCCTTCTCCAAGCTGCTGCGCGCCGCCGGGCAGATCGAGGGCCTGGAGCGGATCCGCTTCACCTCGCCGCACCCGCGCGACTTCACCGACGACGTGATCGCCGCGATGGCCGAGACCCCGAACGTGATGCACCAGCTGCACATGCCGCTGCAGTCCGGCTCGGACACGGTGCTCAAGGCGATGCGCCGCTCGTACCGGCAGGAGCGCTTCCTCGGCATCATCCGGAAGGTGCGCGAGGCCATGCCGGACGCGGCCATCTCCACCGACATCATCGTGGGCTTCCCCGGCGAGACCGAGGAGGACTTCGAGCAGACCATGCACACGGTCCGCGAGGCCCGCTTCACCAACGCCTTCACCTTCCAGTACTCCAAGCGCCCGGGCACCCCGGCCGCCGAGATGGAGGACCAGGTGCCGAAGGCGGTCGTGCAGGCCCGCTACGACCGGCTGATCGCGCTCCAGGAGGAGATCTCCTGGGAGGAGAACAAGAAGCAGGTCGGCCGCACCCTGGAGATCCTGGTCGCCGAGGGCGAGGGCAAGAAGGACGACAAGACCGACCGGCTCTCCGGCCGCGCCCCCGACAACCGGCTGGTCCACTTCACGCGTCCGTCGGAGCCGGTCCGCCCCGGCGACATGGTCACGGTGGAGATCACTTACGCCGCCCCGCACCACCTGCTGGCCGAGGGCCCGACGCTCGCCGTGCGCCGCACCCGGGCCGGTGACGCCTGGGAGAAGCGCCAGGCCAAGCCCGCCGCCCCCGCCCCGACGGGCGTGATGCTCGGTCTGCCGACCGTGGGCGTCCCGGCGGCGCTGCCCCTGGCCGCCCCGGCGGGCGGCTGCTGCGGCGACTGACCGTTCCGCGCACGGCGGCCCGGCGGGATCCCCGCCGGGCCGCTTTCGTTCTTCGTTAGAGTGATCCGCATGCTGGTTGCCGCCGCCGTCTGCCCCTGCCCGCCGCTGCTCGTCCCGGAGGTCGCCGCCGGGGCCGCCGCCGAGCTGGAGCCGCTGCGCGCGGCCTGCGACGAGGCGCTGGCCGCGCTGCTCGCGGCCGGGCCGGAGCTGGTCGTGGTCGTCGGCACCGGGCCCGAGGCCGAGGTGTGGACCGAGGGCGGGGCCGGCTCCTTCCACCGCTACGGCGTGCCGCTGGTCGTGAAGCTGCCGGCCGGCCGGGTCGAGGGCCCGGAGCTGGCGCCCTCGCTGACCGTCGGCGCCTGGCTGCTGGAGCGGGCCGGGGCGACTCTGCCGGCACACGCCTGCTCGGTGCCCGCCGACGCGCCCGCCGACCGGATGCTGGGCCTGGGCCAGGGCCTGGCCCAGCTGGCCGGCCGGGTCGGGCTGCTGGTGATGGGTGACGGCAGCGCCTGCCGCTCGGTGAAGGCGCCGGGCTACCTGGACGAGCGGGCCGAGGGCTTCGACGCGGCGCTCGCCGACGCGCTGGGCTCGGCGGACCTGGACGCGCTGGCGGCGCTGGACACGGGCCTGGCCGCCGAGCTGAAGGCCGAGGGCCGCGCCCCCTGGCAGGTGCTGGCCGGCGCCGCGCAGGGCGCCGGCCTCACCGCGCGGCTGGGCTACCAGGACGCGCCGTACGGCGTCGGGTACGTCGTGGCGTCCTGGAGCTGACCGTCCCGGAGCCGGCCGCGCCGGAGCCGACCGCGCCGGAGCCGACCGTCTCGGAGCCGGTGCGGGGGTGCCGCCGGGGCCGGGGCCGGCGCCCGGACGGACGGGCTCAGGCCGAGGGGCCCTGACCGCCGGACGGGCCGCCCGGCGCGGTGCCGTCGCCCGGCTCCTTCGGCTTGTGGGCGAAGTCGTCCACCGCGCCCTTGGCCTTGCCGGCGCCGTGCTCGATCTTCTCGCTGTACTTGCCCTTGGTGGCCTTGTCGATGGCTCCGCCGGCCTTGTCGACCGCATGCTCGATCTGGTCGCTGTGCTTGCCGGCCAGCTCGCTCGCCTTCTCCTTGAGCTCCCCGGCCTTGCCCTTGAGGTTGTCCATCAGGCCCATGGTGTTCTCACCCTTCTCTCTGTCTCCTGCTCAACGTCTCCCGCGGCCGAACCGTTCTCAACTGGGGATATTGCCCGAAACGGTCATATCGTCGCGCAATGGGACCGGCGGGGCGGGGAGGTCTCCGGCGCCGCGGCGGTTTTGCGAGACTGGACCGGTGAGCAGCTCCAGTACCGCCCAGCCCGGTCCCGTCCAGCCCCCCGCCAGCCGTGCCCGGGTCGTCTCCGTGGTGGGCGCGACCGCCGCCGGCAAGTCCGACCTGGCCGTCGCGATCGCCCGCAGCCTCGGCGGCGAGGTGATCAACACCGACTCGATGCAGCTCTACCGGGGCATGGACATCGGCACCGCGAAGCTCACGCCCGACGAGCGCGGCGGCGTCCCGCACCACCTGATGGACGTCTGGGACGTCACCGAGGCCGCCAGCGTCGCCGAGTATCAGCGGCTCGCCCGGGCCGAGATCGACCGGCTGCTCGCGGCCGGCCGCACCCCCGTCCTGGTCGGCGGCTCGGGGCTGTACGTCCGGGCGGCGATCGACGAGATGGAGTTCCCCGGCACCGACCCGGCGGTGCGGGCCCGGCTGGAGGCCGAACTCGACCAGGACGGCCCGTTCGCGCTGCACCGGCGGCTGGCGGAGCTGGACCCGGCCGCCGCCGAGGCGATCCTGACCAGCAACGGCCGACGGATCGTCCGGGCGCTGGAGGTCATCGAGATCACCGGGCAGCCGTTCACCGCCAACCTGCCGGGCAACACCGCCGTCTACGACGCGGTGCAGATCGGCGTCGCCGTGCCCCGGCCCGAACTGGACGAGCGGATCACCCTGCGGGTCGACCGGATGTGGGAGGCCGGACTCCTGGACGAGGTGCGGGAGCTGGAGGGGCTCGGCCTGCGCGAGGGGCGCACGGCCTCCCGGGCGCTCGGTTACCAGCAGGTGCTCGACCACTTCGCCGGCGAGTGCACCGAGGACGAGGCGCGGGCCGAAACCGTCCGCGCCACCAAGCGGTTCGCCCGCCGCCAGGAGTCCTGGTTCCGCCGCGACGACCGGATCCACTGGCTCTCCCGCCCGGCCGGCGCGGACCCCGCCGAGCTCCTCGCCCGCTCGCTGGAGCTGATCGACCGTCAGGAACAGGCCGCGCCGTAGGCGGTATCCGGCCATCGCGGCGGTGCACTTGCGCGCGCAGGTGGGCGTGCAGGACGAACCCGCGGTTACGGCCGGATCACGTGATGGCCACGGATCACCCGATGACCCCGGTCCGGCCCGGAAACGCCCCCCTGGACATGCCATCATCGAGGTCATAAGGGTCGGTCCGCGCGGGCCGGCCACGCCCGGCCGCGAGTCCGCACTCGTGTCGATCTGTCAGGGGAGGCCGCGTGTCCACGGGTACCGGCCCCGAAACCGGCCAGAGCGGCAGGCCCATGAGTGGCGGCGCCACCGCACAGGCCGACGACCTCGACGCGTCGACCCTGCCCGACCTTCCCGTGCTGCCCGGCCTCGACGCACCCACCTCGTACGCGCTCGCGCTGCCCGCGCTGGACACCCGCGCGCCGGCCGGTGCGGTGCACGAGCGGGAGATCCGTCCGCGTCGCCGGCTGCGCTGGTGGCAGACGCTGCCGATCGCACTGCTGGCCACCGCCGGTTCGCTGATGTTCGCCTTCCCGCTGGCGTTCGGCTCGGCCGGGGCCGGATCGGCGATGATCGGGATGCTCGGGCTGCTGCTCACCGCCGCCTCCGTCGGCTGGGGCGCGATGGCCGCCCGGCACGCCGGGTACAAGTGGCCGGGCCTGCCCCGCCGCGGCTCCGGTCAGCGGGCCGGGTGGAAGGCGATCGTGATCTACACCCTGATCGCGCTGGCGGCCTGTGCGCTCGCCCTCTGGCGCGTCGTCCACCTGCACTGAGGCCCGGTCCCACCAGGCGGTCCGCCGGGCCCTCCCGGGCGGCGGCTCAGTACCATCGGGAGGGTGAGCGAATCTTCCCCGCAGCCCGCCGGCCTGCCCTTCCTCAAGGGGCACGGAACCGAGAACGACTTCGTCATCGTGCCCGACCCCGACGGCAGGCTGGTGATCGGCCCCGAGGCCGTCGTCGCGCTCTGCGACCGCCGGGCCGGCATCGGCGGCGACGGGGTGCTGCGCGTGGTGCGCTCGGCCGCCGACCCGGCCGCGGCCGCCCTGGCCGACCGGGCCGAGTGGTTCATGGACTACCGCAACTCCGACGGCTCGATCGGCGAGATGTGCGGCAACGGCATCCGGGTCTTCGCCCGCTACCTGGTCGAGGAGGGGCTGGCCAAGCCGGGCGAGCTCCCGATCGCCACCCGCGCCGGTCTCCGGACGGTCCGGGTCGCCGAGGACGCCGAGGACGGCACGCCCGGCGAGGTCACCGTCGACATGGGCCACGCGGTGCTGCCGGGGCCGGACGGGATCGAGGTGACGGTCGGCGAGCGGCGCTGGCCGGCCCGCAACGTGAACATGGGCAACCCGCACGCGGTCGCCTTCGTCGAGAGCCTGGACCACGCCGGCGACCTGCTGCGGGCTCCGTTCACCAGCCCCGAGGGCGTCTACCCGGAGGGCGTCAACGTCGAGTTCGTGGTCGACCGCGGGCCGCGGCACGTCGCGATGCGGGTGCACGAGCGCGGCTCCGGCGAGACCCGCTCCTGCGGCACCGGCGCCTGCGCCGTGGCTGTCGCCGCCGCCCGACGGGACGGTGCCGACCCGGCCGTCACCGGCGAGGCCGTCAGCTACACCGTGGACGTGCCGGGCGGCCGGCTGCTGATCACCGAGCACCCGGACGGCCGGGTGGAGAAGACCGGGCCGGCGGTGATCGTGGCCCGCGGCGAGATCGACCCGCAGTGGCTGGCGGCCGTCCTGGGCTGAGCGGCCGTCGCGGGCCGGGCGACTGTCCTGGGCCGGGTGACCGTCCCGGGTGAGGGGCCGGAGACCGCCCTGCGCCGACCGGCGCGGGCGGTTTGCCCATTTCGTGCAGTGGCGAATCCCCCCGTTCGGGTGATCCGGCTCACGGACGGGAAGCAGGGCGTCGCGGAACGTGCTCTGCTCGGTAGCATGGACCACCGGGTCGATCGCCCCTCGGCGGGATGGCAACGAGGGCTCGCCACCGGTGACCGCTGCCGGAGGTGCCGATGACCATCGAAGCCGGGCCGCCCCTCGCGGGGCAGCCGACGTCCGCACGGCAGGCCGGGCCCAGGCGGCCCCTCGGGGGGCTCGGCCGGGCCGCACTCGGCCGGGCCGGGCGCGCCGCCCTGCTGGCCACCGGCCGCACGCCGGTGCCCGACGCCCTCGAACCGCTCGTCCAGGCCCACCGCCGGCACCACCCGCAGGCCGACCTCGGCCTGCTCGGCCGGGCCTACCGGCTCGCCGAGGCCAGCCACCGCGGGCAGAAGCGCAAGAGCGGCGAGCCGTACATCACCCACCCGCTGGCCGTCACCATGATCCTGGCCCAACTCGGCGCCGGGACGACCACCTTGGTCGCCTCGCTGCTCCACGACACCGTCGAGGACACCGAGTTGACGCTGGCCCAGGTCGGCGAGGAGTTCGGGCCCGAAGTCGCCTACCTGGTCGACGGGGTGACGAAGCTGGAGAAGGTGGACTTCGGCGCCGCCGCCGAGGCCGAGACCTTCCGCAAGATGCTGGTCGCCACCGGGGACGACGTCCGGGTCATGGTGATCAAGCTCGCCGACCGGCTGCACAACATGCGCACCATCCGGCACATGCGGCCCGCCAGCCAGGTCCGGATCGCCAAGGTCACCCGGGACGTGCTGATCCCGCTGGCCGAGCGGCTCGGCATCCAGGTGCTCAAGGCGGAGCTGGAGGACATCGTCTTCGCCACCCTCCACCCGGAGGAGTACGCCCGCACCCGCGCCCTGCAGGCCGGCCACGAGGCCGAACCGGACGCCCTGCTCGAACCCTTCGCCCGGACGCTGGCCCGCCAGCTCACCGAGGCCGGGGTCGCCGCCGAGGTCGCCGTCCGCCCCCGGCACTGCGTCTCGCTGCACCGGGTGCTGCTCAAGCGGGCCGCCGCACCGGGCCCGGACGGGCGGCCGCAGGGGCCGCAGCCCGCCGACTTCGGGCGGCTGCTGGTGGTGGTCGAGGAGAACGCGGACTGCTACGCCGTCCTCGGCGAGCTGCACACCTGCTGGACCCCGCTGCCCGGCGAGTTCAAGGACTTCGTGGCCGCCCCCAAGTTCAACCTGTACCAGTCGCTGCACACCGCGGTGGCGCTGGAGGGCGGCGTCGTGGTCGAGGTGCTGGTCCGCACCCGGCGGATGCACGAGGTCGCGGAGACCGGCGTGGTCGCCCTGGGCGACCCCCGCCAGCCCGGGGCGAGCGGCGCCGACCAGGGCGGGGACGAGCTCGACCGCACCGACCCGGCCCGGCCCGGCTGGCTCAGCCGGCTGCTGGAGTGGCAGCAGGAGACACCCGATCCGGACGCCTTCTGGTCCGCGCTCACCGCCGACCTGGCCGGGGACCGGGAGATCACCGTCGTCACCGAGAGCGGCGAGACGCTTCAGCTGCGGGCCGGCGCCAGCTGCGTGGACGCCGCCTACCTGCTCGGCGAGGAGACCGGCCACCGATGTATCGGCGCCCGGGTCAACGGCCGGCTCACCGCGCTCTCCACCGTCCTGCGCGACGGTGACCAGGTGGCGATCCTCACCGAGCAGGGCGACCCGGCGGCCCACCCCTCCGGCCCGGCCCCGGAGTGGCTGGCGCACGCCCGGACCCCGGGTGCCCGGCTGGCCATCGAGCGGTGGCTGGCCGACCACCCGGCGCGGGTGCCGGTCGTCCGCACCGGCCCCTCGGCCGGCCAGCCGGCGCCGCCCGCGCACCGGACCGCCGAGCGCGGCGCCGCCCCGGTGGCGGTGACCGGCCGGCCCGGTGCGCCGGTCCGGCTGGCCCGCTGCTGCACCCCGGTGCCGCCGGACGAGGTCAGCGGCTTCGCGATCCGCGGCGGCGCCGTCGCGGTGCACCGCACCGGCTGCCCGGCGGGGGAGCGGATGCGGGCGGACGGCCGCGGCGTGCTGGAGATCCGCTGGCAGCCGGACGGGGCGCCGCCGTCCGGCTACCGGGCGACGCTGCGGGCCGAGGCGCTCAACCGGCCCCGGCTGCTGGCCGACCTCACCGCGGCGATCTCGGGGGAGGGCGTCGGGATCGTCTCGGCCGAGGTCGAGCCGCCGCAGGAGCTGCGGGTGCGGCACACCTACACCGTCGAGCTGCCCGAGCCGGGCGCGCTGACCGCGGTGATGCGGGCGATGCTGCGGGTCTCCGGGGTGTACGACGTGAGCCGCCCGCACGCCCCGGAGGGCGGCGGCACCACCCGCACCCCGGCGGGGGAGGCGGAACCGCAGGGGGAGGACGAGCCGGCGGGGGAGGCGGAACCGCAGGGCGGCGCGGTGTCCGGCGCGGTAAATGGGGATGACCCGTCCGCACCGGGCGTGCGACCATCATGGGGAATTCACGGCCGGTCCGCGGCGTTCACCGGGCACTGAGAGAATTGCCTGAGTGGGGCTGCGGTCCCGAGGGGTGGCTCGCATCTCGCCCGAGCGGTAGACGGGGCGGCAGCTGGGCACACTCCGGGTGTGACCGTCGGTACGGTCGCACCACAGGCCCCATACCAGCGAGCCAAAGGACAGAATGACCTCCACGTTCGACACCCGCGACCACGCCGACGCCCCGCGCCGCCTCGACGGTCTGCGGGCGGAAGCCCTCATGGACGAGGACCTCGCGGCCATCGACGAGGACCTCGGCCACCACTACGACGGCGACCAGTACGACCGCAGCGAGCGTGCAGCCCTGCGCCGAGTCGCCGGCCTCTCCACCGAACTCGAAGACGTCACCGAGGTCGAGTACCGCCAGCTCCGCCTGGAGCGCGTGGTGCTCGTCGGCGTCTGGACCGACGGCACGCTGGAGGAGGCGGAGAACTCGATGGCGGAGCTCGCCGCGCTCGCCGAGACGGCCGGTTCCCAGGTGCTGGACGGCGTCATCCAGCGCCGTGACAAGCCCGACGCCGCGACCTACATCGGCTCCGGCAAGGCGAAGGAGCTGCGCGACATCGTCGCGGCCACCGGCGCCGACACCGTGGTCTGCGACGGTGAGCTCACCCCGGGCCAGCTGATCCACCTGGAGGACGTGGTCAAGGTCAAGGTCGTCGACCGGACGGCCCTGATCCTGGACATCTTCGCCCAGCACGCCAAGTCCCGCGAGGGCAAGGCGCAGGTCTCGCTCGCGCAGATGCAGTACATGCTGCCGCGGCTGCGAGGCTGGGGTCAGTCGCTCTCCCGGCAGATGGGTGGTGGTGGCTCCGGCTCGTCCGGCGGCGGTATGGCCACCCGTGGCCCCGGTGAGACCAAGATCGAGACCGACCGGCGCCGCATCCGCGAGAAGATGGCGAAGCTCCGCAAGGAGATCGCCGAGATGAAGAAGGGCCGCGACACCAAGCGCCAGGAGCGCAAGCGCCACCAGGTGCCGTCCGTGGCCATCGCCGGCTACACCAACGCCGGCAAGTCCTCCCTGCTCAACCGGCTCACCGGTGCGGGCGTCCTGGTGGAGAACGCGCTGTTCGCCACCCTGGACCCGACCGTGCGCCGGGCGCAGACCCCGAGCGGCCGGCTCTACACGCTGGCCGACACCGTCGGCTTCGTCCGGCACCTGCCGCACCACCTGGTCGAGGCCTTCCGCTCCACCATGGAGGAGGTCGCCGACGCCGACCTCATCCTGCACGTGGTGGACGGTTCGCACCCCGAGCCGGAGACGCAGCTGGCCGCCGTCCGCGAGGTCATCGTCTCGGTCGAGGCGCAGAACGTGCCCGAGATCGTCGTGATCAACAAGGCCGACGCCGCCGACCCGCACGTGCTCCAGCGCCTGCTGCGCCGCGAGCCGCACGCCATCGTGGTGTCGGCCCGCACCGGGCTCGGGATGCAGGAGCTGCTGCAGCTCATCGACGACGAGCTGCCGCGGCCCGCGATCGAGGTCCAGGTTCTGGTGCCGTACACGCAGGGCGCCCTGGTGTCCCGGGTGCACGCCGAGGGTGAGCTGATCTCCACCGAGCACACCGCGGAGGGCACCCTGCTGCGCGCCAAGGTGAAGGCCGAGCTCGCCGCCGAGCTGGAGGGCTTCTCGGTCGCGCTGACCTCGCGGGGCTGAGGCCCCGCCGGTCCGGCGATCACGCCGACGGCCCCGGTCTCCTGCACGGAGACCGGGGCCGTCGGCG
>NZ_JBHJUK010000056.1:0-51992 GCF_042266225.1 Kitasatospora sp. NPDC056181 | reverse complement strand
GTGTAGGAACCCTCGTTGGCCCAGATCTTGCTGTCACCACCGACGGCGAAGAGCTGGCTGCCGGGGCGGGAGGCCTTCACCTGCGCCACCCAGCTGGCCAGGCCGTCGACACGGGCGCTGGTCGCGCCGGTGCGGGTCTCGGTGGCGGGGGTGCCCAGGCAGCCGCCCTGCCAGGAGCGGGAGGCCACCGCGACGACCTCGCTCGTGCCGTTGGCGTCGCGCAGCAGCGGCGCCCCGGCGTCGCCCTGGCAGACCGCCGCGTTCCCGGCGGCTGGCGTGGTGTCGACGGTCGTGGCGGCGACGGCGGCGGCGGTGTGGGTGGTCGCGTGGGGCTTCAGCGGCGCCCACTCGGTAGCGGTGCGCCCGAAGCCGGCCACCCGCAGGCTCTCCCCGCCCGTGGGCGCGGCAGTGGCCAGGGCCGCCGGGGTGACACCGTCGATCGGGGTGGCCAGACGGGCCAGCACCAGGTCACGGTCGGAGCGGGTCACCAGCTCGGCGACGGTGGCGGTGTGGCCGCTGACGGTGGCGGTGGTACCAGCCGCCGGGGCGCCCGAAGCGTCGGCGATGCAGCCGGCCACGGTGAGCACCCAGTAGCGGTCGACGAGCGTGGCCGTGCAGGACCGCGCATCGGCGTGCCCGGCCTGTCCGGCCGTCACCGTGCCGACGGCCGGGAAGTCGGTGTTGGCCGGCGCGGCCGGCCCGCCGGTGGCGTTGAGCTCCAGCAGCGTCGTCTCGGTGCCTGCGGTGCCGCCCTCGCCGACCGGCGTCCAGACGTTCTTGGCCAGGTCGATCGTGCTGGTGGTGCCGTCGGTGCTGACCGTCGCCTTGACCGTGTGGTCGTCGCCCTTGATGTTGTAGATCTTCGGGATCTCCAACGCGAGGTACCCGGCCGGACCGTTGATCTTGAAGCAGACCTCGCTCGGGTTCGCCGCCCGGCTGTAGAGCTGCACCTGACCCGGCCCCGCGGTGCAGTCCGCGAGCACGATGTGCCCGTCCCCCGACTTCAGGGTGATGTTCCGCTCCGCCAGGACCTTCGCGGCGTCCGGGTAGGTGAAGTTCTCCACCGCCACCGGCGCGGGGGCCTCTGCGGCCGTCGCCGCGACCGGCATCGAACCGGCCACCACCGGTATCGCCAGCGCCACGCCCAGAGGCAGAGCAAGCCTTCTAACAGTACGCATTCAGAACTCCCGGTAAAACGCCGGCCGGGAGACGCCAGCCGCCCCCCGCGCCAGCAAAGAGAAAAACAAGCGGACGCTATCGACCGGGATCCGGCGCGTCAAAGCCTCTCCTCGATCGCCATCAGCCCTGTGACCTGCACTCAAGTCCCCATATCACCAGGCTGAAACGACCGAGACGGCCCATCAGATCTGACGGACAATTCGAACCAAAACAGGTCACCGAAACACCATCAGCCGACCATCACAGTTCGATGACGCTTCCTCCGCTCCACAGGCATCCCAGCACGACCCAGTACGCCCTCCAACCTCAGAGCAATGAAGACGCAGGCCGTGCTTCACCACAACCTCGGCCGTGGCAGCCAGCTGCAGCGGCCATCGGGGCCAGGACCGCGGGTCCGGCAGGTTCACCGGCCACCCAGCCGGATTCCGACACGACGGCACCCGGCCCGGCAGGCAGCGCCAGCAGTTGGCGGAATCCGCGGCCCCGGCCCCGCACCTCGGCGGGAGGAATGCCCGCCGGCCCGGCCGCCTCGAGACGCAGCACGGCCACCGGGCCACCAGCCGTCGGAGGAACTGTGTACCAGGCGCGGCCCGACACACCTGTGGCAGACAACATCCGGTGGTTCACCGCCTGGCGCAGCCTGCGGCCGACGGGCCAGCGGGAGCCCCGGGCGTGACGCCGTACGGCTCTGGGAGGCACTTCAGGAGGGCCGCGAGCAGGCGGATCGCCCGCTGGGCGGTCTCGTCCGGACTGAACCGGTAGCTGATGCTCAGCGGGCCGTCGGCATACCGCTCCAGCAGCGCCAGGAGCCGTGTCTGGACGGTGCGCAGCTCTGCCACCGGGCAGTTGCCCCAGCTGTCGGCGGCATGGGCCCGGCAGGGCGCCGTGGTCTTCTTCGTCGTCACCATGGCGGCCACCCTGGCCGAGGTTGGCTGTGGACAGCGGCGCTGACGACGGATGCAGCGCGCCCCCCGGGGGGCCTGCGCGGTCGGTCAGAACTGGCGGCGGCGCACCCTCGGACGGGTGGGCGGGGCCTGCTCGGTGCCACGCAACGCGAAGGCCGCGGTGCGGGTGCGCTCCAGCCAGCTCATGACCCGGCGCAGCGTGGCAAGGCAGGTGGTGTCGGTCATCGCGCGGTACCCACGGACCCGGGTACAAGGGTGGCGGGTGGGGGGTGGTGCGCAGGGTCGTGATGGCCTCGTTCAGCGCGGCGTCGCCCAGATCTTCCAGGATGGGGTTCCTGCTGCCGCGTGCTGCTTCCGGTTAGTTTCGGCGGCTCGCTTGTGGTCAGCCAGGATGGCCTCACGCCGGACCCGAGCTGCCTCCGCACGAGCGGACTCGGCTGCTGCCCTCCGGGTCGCCTCAACCTGGGCAGCTTTCGCAGCGGCAGCGCGGGCGGCCTGCAACGCATCGACCGCCGCGCAGTCCTTGCAGTTGGCGGCTGTGTCCGGGCGCCGATGGTGGACGCCGCACGTGCCGTAGTAGACCGTTCCGGTACCGCCAGCTCTGCGGGCGGCTGTTCTCCCACTGCTGTCACGTACGGCGTGCACGATGCCGTTTTCGATGCCACGTTCCATCATGCTGACCGGATGCGCGGCATGTCGGGCTTGCCGGACTGGCTTCGGCGTAACGGCACGCTTGACGTTGCGTACCGGGTGCGCAGCGTGTCGGATCTTCTTGACTGGTTTCGGGGCCAGCAGGCGAAAAAGTATGCCCATGATCGTTCGCCCTCTCAGGCTCGCTGCGATGCCCCGCGGTTGCACACGATCGCCCCGGGCGGTCGACACCGCCAGCGGTACCAACGCTACGCGCCATGTTCGACTGGTGACAGACCCCTCGCCCGCAGCCACGTCGGACGCACCTGTGTTGCCATCGGCGAAGCCCCGCCGCCCTGATCCGGCCTGGTCAGATCACACCCCGCGGTCCTTCACCGGGTAGAGCTTGGCGTGCAGCACCCGCGCTTCCCACCACGGATCGCCCGGGGCGGAGGGCAGGGCGGCCATCTGCTCGCGCTTGGTCGGGGCGGGCAGCAGCAGCGGGCCCAGTTCGTCCGTCTCCCGGCCGCTGACGCACTGCGGGCACTCCAGCCGGTCCGGGCCAGCCTTCTCGGTCAGCTCCAGCTCCGAGCCCGCCTTCCCACCGATAGCGCCCCGGCACGTCCAGCACAGGCGCAGCAAGGCGTTCGCCGCCCGAGCCTTCTCCAGAACGCCTACGGGCCTCGGCGGCGGCCTTCTCCTGGCGATCCTCGTGTTGTGGCGGCAGGGGAAGCCGCGGCCCCCAGGGCGGCGGGTCCACCGGCCGTGGAGCCCGTACTCGTAGGTGCTCTCCTGCTTGGGGACCTGGTTGCAGTCGGCGCAGGCCAGGGTCTGCATGAAGCTCGCGGTGGGCCTGGTCGTTGTCGCGAACCTTCACGCGAAACAGCTCGCGCTAGGCGGTGAACTTCGCCGCCACCCGCTCCGGCGACATGGTGGAGCGGTCCACCTCGACCATCAGCACCGGCACCCCGATCGCCGGAGCCTGCCACACGCCGTCCGGGCGCACCTTGCGCTGCGCAGCGCCCTGGCCGCGGCCTTGCGCTTGCGCATCCCCAGGGCCCCGCCAGCCGCACGGCGAGCAGCAGGTCACCGTCGGGGCTGTCGATCCCCTGGTCCGGGGCTCAGGCGAGGTTCTTCTCGAACGCGGCCAGGTAGTTGCGCATGTGGTGGTCCTTGATGCCGTCGGTCTCCGGGGCGAACATGTCCTGGCGGTAGCCCTGGACCCGGTCCTTCAGCCCCGCGACGAGCGGCATGGTCTCGTGGAGCTTTCCGTCGGCGTCGAAGTAGCGCAGGGTGTCGACGTGCGTGAAGAACGGCTCGGGCGGGAGGTGGGGACGATGTCGTTGCTGTTGACGAAGCGGTAGCAGCGGTTCTTGAAGGCCGTGTTGTGTAGGCCGGCGAGCAGACGCTCACCGGTGCGGGGCTGGCCGTAGGTGTAGATCCCGTCGGGCAGTCGGCGCGGTTCCTCGAAGTAGAAGTGGACACCGGCGAGCATGGCCAGGGCGCCGCCGAGGCTGTGGCCGGTGAACCAGACGCTCTGCCCGTTCGTGCGCAGCTCCTGGATGGTGTCGCGGATCTGGGGATAGACGGACCGCAGCGCCTGGTTGAAGCCGTAGTGGACGAAGCCCTTGTCGTCCGGGCCGGGAACGGGCGGGGTGTCGACGTCGGTCAGCCAGTCGTAGATCGGTCGCCGAGTGGTCCAGGGCCGGGATGGTCATCAATATCCTCCAGAAGCCGGTGCGGGTCGCTCAGCAACATAGCCACGCACACGAACGAATATGGCCCTCGGCACCAGACCATCACCCGTCTGGAAGCGGTGGCACCGGGAGCGTCGTCGTTGCCACAGACGGCCGGTCGGACCGTGAGGTCGTTCCTCACCGGCCAGTGGCGCCAGGGTGCCCTGCTGGGGCACAAGTCGGACGAAGCCTTCTACGTCATCTGCGACCAGACGGACACCATCGACGACGGCAAGGTCATCTGCGACATCGGCATCGCCCCTGTCCGGCCTGCCGAGTTCGTGCAATTTACGATCACGCAGATCGCAGGACAGCCCGACCAGAGCAGCTGACCCGTCCTGCGATCGCCTGACCCTCTGATGTTTCAGGCTGCTCGGACCTCACCGAGGTAGCGGTATCCGGAGCGGACCGGGCAGCCGAGGCGCACGGCCCCCGGCAGCACCAGCGGGCCCAAGTCCTTCGCCGCGCGGGCCTCCACGTACCCCTGACACTCCAGACGGTCCGGGCCGGCCTCCTCCCGCAGCTCCAGCACCGAGCCCACATCCCCGCCGAGCCCCGGCAGGTCCAGCACGGGCGCAGCACGGCGTTCGCCGCCCGGGCCGCCGGCAGCCGCCGCTCGGCACGTTCTTCGGCCTCCCGGCCACGCCTACGTCCGGGTGACGGTACGTCAACCTCCAGGCGGTCCCCTGTTGGATGGGACCTGCTGCTCGGCTACCAGCCCGGCAGGAATCAGAGAGTCCTTCTCCTTGAAAGGGTCGCTGCATGCGACGAAGCTCGTGGGCGCGGCGCGGGACCGCTGTCGTTGCCTCCCTGGCCATCACCCTGCTCGCCGGTACTGCCACGACGGCGCACGCTGACAGCCCGAACGGGCGGATCATCAACCACGGAACCGGCCGGTGCCTGGCGACTGACGGCGGCCAGCAGGCATTGGCGGCTGTCTGCGACGAGACCGACAGCTACCAGCAATTCTGGACGGTGGATCGTCGCGATGACGGCACCGTGAGAATCCAGACGGTGATGGATGGCAAGTGTCTGTCCTCCTACATCGAGGGGGGCGTGTCAGTGGACGACTGCGCGGAGGGCACGACAGCGCCGGTCTGGGTCATGCGAGATGGAGGCAAGTTCGCGAACATCGGCGGCGACGAGTGGTGTCTGACCGTCAGCGGTGGTGATCTCGTCACCGCCGCTTGTGACAGCGGGTACAACCGCTATCAGGACTGGGTCCTGCCCGTCGACAGCAGGTCTTGAGCCGTAGTGGCAGAAGCGGCGCCGACCTGGGCGGTCAGCAGGTCTTGCCCGCCGGGTCCGCGCCGCTGAGCGGAGGCGGCTTGGCGGCCTTCTGAGGCCGCCCGCGCGCCGCGCCATCTCACGCCCTCCGGCCCGATCAGGTCACACCCGCCGGTCCTTCGCCGGCGTACGCGAGTCCGGAGAGATGATCTACACCAGCCCTCGGCCTGGGGTGAGAGCGCGGACTCGAACCTGGTGGGCTTCTACGGCCCCGGTCGCGGTGCCGCCGAGGACGAAGGCGAGCACGGTCTCGTTGACCGCCATCGCGTGCGGGGCACCCGAGCCGCCGGCGCGGCGCCGCTTCGGGTCGCTACCGGACAGGAGCCGGTCGTGGCGACCCCGATGCAGCCGAACGGACAGAGCTAACGACCTTGGGAGCGATTGAGTTCGGGGCGTGCTCACCTGGCGGGTCGGCTGGGGGGTGATCAGCAGGCGGTCTGTCGGGCGAGCACCAGTTCGGTGCTGGGCTTGCGGCGGGTCGCCCGCTGGGCGGAGCGGTCGGAGACCAGTCCGGCGATGGCGAGGTGGGTCTCTGCGTAGGTCTCGCGGCGTCCGGTGAACCTCTGGAGCGGCCGCCACTGCTTGTACTCGGCGTTGGTGTGTTCCACGCAGATCCGTGCCGAGGACTGGCGGCGCCTCCGTTCGCGCCAGGCGTGGTGCTCACCCAGCGGGGCGTCGTCCTTCGGCTTCTTCGGCGGGGCGCTGACCTGGTCGGGGAACTCGTTGGCCAGGCCCCGGTAGCCCTCGTCGACCTTCGCCCTCACGCCAGGGTGCTGTCGGAACTGCTCGGCAATGCCCTCGGAGCGCACAGCGGTCTGATCGTGCATGCGGCCGGGCCGGATCACCCCGCTGAACAGCGTGCGACCCTGGCCGTCACTGAACGTCGTCGTCTTGATCGTGTTCTGCTTCTTCTTACCGGACACGAAGGCCTTGCGGCCGGGGCGGCCCGCGCGCGGGCGGCGGACCTGGACCTCGGTGCCGTCGATCCGCAGTTCAACGCCCTCGGCGTCGGCGTAGGCGAACAGGTCCTCCAGAGTGCGGATCCGCAGCCCAGGGCGGTCGGGGACGGCGAAGCCGCGGGACGCCAGCAGCGGGCGGACCTCGCGGATCGCGCCGGAGATCTCGGCGAGCGCCGCGTGCGGCAGCCCGAGGCGCAAATGCACCAGGGTAACCAACAGCCGGTCCACAAACACCAGCCGCCGCCTCGGGCCGGCACCCGCCGCCCGCCGCCGGTCACCACCGCGCCGCTCACGCAACGCCGAGTCCCGCGAAGCCTCCCAACGCGGCGCGAGTTCTTCGAGCAACTCGCCGAAGTGTGCACGCGAGACCCCGGACAGGGCAGGATGGGAGCAGGCCGCACGGGCCCAGGCAAGCGTCACAACTGGCCCAACCCGCGCGGCCGCTATCACGTCACGCGCCAGCTGCTGCCAACCCTCACGACGTTGCTCTCTGCCCCAATGGCAACGCTGCAGGCAGGGCCGCTGCCAGAGCGGCATCTGCTCACTGACGTCGACAACAGGACTGGCTCAGGCATAGCGGGGCATCACCCCTGGCGCGTCGGAACCCAGACGGCCAGTTCGTTCCCGCCGGGCTCACGGAAGTGAAAGCGCCGCCCGCCAGGAAAGTCGAACGCCTCGACCGTGACCGTGCCGCCCGCCTCGATCACGGCTTGCCGTGTCGCATCGAGGTCGTCGACCTGGATCACAGCCAACGGCGCGGCTGGGGCCTCGGAACGGTCCTGTTGAAAGCCGAGGCTGACGCCGCTGCCGCAGTCCACGTCCAGGTACTCGGGACCATACGCAGTCGCGGCCCATCCGAAGACCGATTGGAGGAACTGAGCGGACTGTACGGCCGAGGACGTCGGAAACTCGACCATCGTGAAACTGTTCATGCGGGACACCATAGTTCTGCGACCACAGGCCGCCGCCACGTCGCGGGCGAAGACCTGCCGCTACCGGTCCCCAAGTCGTAACACCGAAGGCCTCGCGGGCCCGCTGCGCCAGGACGAACGCGGATGCCTGAACGAGGTGGGTGCCCAGATGCGGCGTCCCGTTGATTTGCACGCCGATGACCAGCTCGACCCTCTCCGGCGGGGACGCATGGACATGGGGTCGGATGACGTCGATGACGCGCGTGAGGCGCTTGGAGAGCGGTGTCGCCGCCTGGGACATGGACCTCATCGTGAGCATGACCTACATCATGCAAGGGACTACGAATGCCCGCTTCGGTGCGCGTGCATGTCCTGGATCATGCGGTCCACGAGCGGCTGCGCGACAAGGCTACTGGCTGCGTCTACCAGCGCAGCTGCTTCCACGCGCTGGGCCGGGACGGTGTGGCCGAACGGATTGAGGAGTTCTACCGGCCGCTGTGAACTGATCGCATTGCATTCATCACTTCGCTCAAGCCAGCTGCGCCTCATACGCCTTACACGTTCTGAGCACCCCAGATAAGCCTTGCGGTCCATGCCGAGCAGCCGTCTCTGATGCGTGCTCGCCCGCCGCTTCGGGGAGCCACCGCCGCTGCTGCAGGCGGCCGAGGCTCTGGGCCTGCACCCGGTCCTGATGCGCTCCCTCGCCCCCGAGCTGGCACTCACGGCCGCTCCCGCCAACACCGGCAACGTCGTCCAGCTGCGACCGGGCCGCCTGGCGGCGAGCGTCCCCCGGCTGGAAGTGCTGTAGCAGAGGAGTCAGGCACCTGAGGGTGCCGGCCGCACTGCGCTGCGGTCGGCACCCTCGCCCGTTTCGGCCCCCGTCCTGCCCGGGGCCATGGCGGTCGTGCAGGCCACGGCTCGGTTCACGGCAGTGGTACGGCGTGCAGGCAGGTGTGCCGACCGGCACCCGGCGCGGTGGACAGCGGGCGGGCCACGTCGCCGGCGATCGCGACCTGGAAGGCGCCGGCCTCGTCCTGGTAGACCGGTGTGCCGTCGGCCGTCACCCCGCCGGTGGCGTGGACGACGACGACCTCGGGCGGGCCGTGCCGGCCGGGCGGCCCGGGCATGGTCACCGCGTAGCGTGGAGGCCTGTCCATGGCCGCTCACCCGCCCGTGCCGGCTACGGCGGCGCCGACGCTGCCGTACAGGGCGAAGACCTCGTCGACGCTGGTGATCTCCAGCAGTCGCCTGGCCTGTGCGGGTGGCGCGGCCAGGACCAGCTCGATCCCGGCCGCCGTGGCGCTGCCACGGATCCCGAGCAGCGCGTTCACGATGGTGGAATCGCAGAAGGCCAGGGCCGACATGTCGACGACCAGCCGTGTGGGGCGATCGGCCACCGCGCGTGCGAGTGCGTGTTCCAGCGCCCGGCGCCGGTCCTGGTCGACCTCGCCGGCGAGGTGGACGACCCGGGCGCCCCTGCCGGATCTCGTGGTCGTGATCCGCAGTGGCAATCCGCCGGCGGCGGTGTTCTCGGCTCGCAAGCCGTGTCGGGCGGACATGGGCGGGGCCCCCTTCCGACGGGAAAGTCTTCTCTGCCGGTGAGCCTGCTCCGGCCAGGGGCGCCATCCAGGGCACCGCATCACCGGAACGGACACCCAGCTGGTGGGAGGTGGAAGGCCCCAGTGCTCGGGGGCTCCCCCCTTCCGTCCGTTCAGGCGGCGACTGTCAAGTCGGCGCGGCCGAACAGCAGGGCGTAGCCGCGGGGCAGGCGGGTGAGGATGCGGTCGGTGAGGTGGTCGTCGGCGAGGTCGGTGACGGCGGCCAGGACGGAGGAGGTGTCCCAGCGGGCTGCGGTGAGGCTGGTGCCCAGGATGTCGGCGACGGCTTCGACGAAGGCGGGGGCGGCGACCGGCTCCGGGAGGGGGATCTGGTTGGCAAGGACGGCGCGGGCCTGTTCGGGCAGGACGACGGCGAGGTCGCAGCGTTCCTCGCCGGTGAGCTGGGAGCCGAGGACGGCCAGGACCGCGTGGAGGGCGCGTTCGGCTTCGGCGTCGCTGGGGTAGCGGCCGAGGGTGCGGACCTGCCGGAGAAGGTGGCGGTAGCGGGTCATGGCGGTGGCCTTCCAGGGGCTGGCTGCCGGCGGGCCGGCGGGGTGAGGGGTGGTCAGGGTCGTGTCCCTGCGGTCGGGCGACCGAACAGCAGGTCGTAGCCGGGCGGCAGCTGGAGCAGGATGCGCCCGGTGAGGTCGTCGCCGGCGGCGTCGGCCACCGTGGACAGGACGGCGCCGATGTCCCACAGGGCCGTGGTCTCGGTGGCGCCCTCGATCCAGGCCGCGGTCGCGCGCACGAAGCGTTCCTGGCTGAGGGGCTCGGCGGCCTGCAAGGGGTTGAGCAGGATCAGGGCCATGGTCTCCGGCAGGCGGGCGGCCAGCTCGGCGCGCACGTCGCCGACCAGGTGGGCGCCGAGCAGGGCCAGGACGACCCTGGCGGCCCGCTCGGCCTCCTGCGGGGTGTCGTACTCACCGCGTTCCCGGACCTCCTCCAGGAACGCCTCCCATCGAAGCGTCATCGCGGTTCCCTTCCGTCTCAAGGGCTGGCGCGAACGGCGCCCGGTCAGGGCTCGACGGCCAGGCGCCGGTGCAGACCGGTGAGCTTGAGCAGCCGCACCACGCGGCGGCCGGCCCCGTGCAGGACCAGACGCCTGCCGCTGCGGTCGGCCTGGTTGCGGGCCCGGACCAGGGCGCCCAGGCCCGCGCAGTCCATGAACGTCACCTCCGACAGGTCGAGCACCACCTCCCGATGCGACTCGAGCGCGGCGACCAGAGCACGGCGCAGCGAGGGGGCGGTGTCGAGGTCGATCTCGCCGTTCGCCCGCACCACGAAAGGTTCGTTCCCCTGGTCGCGCATGGTTTTCTCGCTGTCGTCCCGGCCCGGAACCGTGGCGTGGCAGGGATCGCGAGGCCGGGCGGGTCGTCCGGCCGGGGGTGGCCGTCCCGCAGGGCCCGGGGGTTGGCGGTGCGGGACGGCGGTCCGGGGGCCGGTCAGGCCTGGATCTGCTTGCGGTCGCCGCTGTGGCTGATGGCGATCTTGCGGGGCTTGGCCTTCTCGGCGACCGGGATGCGCAGGGTCAGCACGCCGGCGTCGTAGTCGGCGCTGATCCCCTCGGGATCGAGGGTGTCGGAGAGCATGACCTGGCGGGAGAACACGCCGAGCGGGCGCTCGGACAGCTCCCACTTGATGCCCTCGCCCTCCTGGCGCGGGCGGCGTTCGGCCTTGACGGTCACCATGTTCCGCTCGACGTCGATGTCGATCGCGTCCGGGGCCACGCCGGGCAGGTCGAAGCAGATCACGTACTCGTCGCCGGCCCGGTAGGCGTCCAACGGCATCGGGGTCGGACGCGACCAGGTGCCGGCCGTGTTGAGGAACTGCTGGGTCAGCCGGTCCAGCTCGCGGAACGGGTCAGTGCGCAGCAGCATCGCGAAACACCTCCACTGATCGAATGGGTGCCAGTGCGCTTCACCTGACACCGTTCTAGCACGTCATCCATTCGATGACAAACCCTGGTTGTCGTCCATAGAATGACAGCATGAGCAAGAAGCCGACCAAGCCCGCCACCGGCCCGGCCCCGCCGCCCGGCCCGGTCTCCTTCCTCGCCGCCGCCGCGGCGCTCACCGCCATCGACGACGCCGTCCGCACCGCCCAGATCCCCGTCGCCACGGACCGGCATCCGCAGGCAGACGGCCCCGAGCAGGCCATGGCCGCCCTGGTGTTGCTGCGGGAGCTGCGCGCCCAGCTCGCCGGATGGGAGGCGGGCCTGGTCGATGCCGCCCGTGACGCGGGTGCCACCTGGGCCGACCTCGCGCAGCCCATGGGCGTCGCCAGCCGCCAGGCCGCCGAGAACCGCTACCTGCGCCTGCGCCCCGACCGCACCTCAGCCGGCACGGAGACCGGCGCGGAGCGGGTCAAAGCAGTGCGCGACCGGCGGGCCGCCGAGCGCGCGGTCACTTCCTGGGCCCGGGACAACGCCGCCGACCTGCGCGTGCTGGCCGCCCAGGTCACCGCCGCGCCCGGCCTGGCCCCCCGGGCCCGGCCCGCGCTGACCGCGCTCACCACCGCCCTCGGCGCCCCCGACCCGGCCGGCCTGATAGCACCCCTCGCCGCCATGCGGCCCCACCTCGGCGCCGCCCATCCGGTCCTCGCCGCCCGCCTCGACGACCTCACCCACCGCACCGAACGCCTGCGCCATGACAGCGACCAACGACGCACCTGACACCCGCACCACCGCCGAGGAGCGCTGGCAGCACATCGAAGACCGGCTCGCCGCCATCGAACGCCGCGTCCGCGAACACAGCACCGCCGCCCTCGCCACCCTCGACACCTGCCTGGCCAGACTCGACGCCCTGCGCCACGACCTCGCCCACCGGCCCTGGCCCCCGCACGCCATCCCCACACCCGCGGACCCCCCGACCGTCCCGCCTCAACCGACGCGAGCCCCAACCGAGAGTCCGGCGGCTCACGCGCGGGGGTGACCCGGGCCGCTCAGCGGCGCGAGCCGCCGTGGTGGGTCTGGCCGGTGTGCCCGCCGGTGTCGTCCGGGAACGAGACGGTCAGCGTCACGCTGAACTCCCAGACGTCCTCGCGGTGGCCGGGCACCCGGGCCAGAGCAAGGGTGTGGACCTCGGCCCGCTGGGCCTGGCGGCACCAGTCGGCGGCCTGCTGGAGGGCACCGGCCGCCGTGGCGGCGGTGCACACCACCGCGGTGTGGGCGGCGACCGTCACGTCCGCCCCGCCGACACTCGGCATCGCCCGCACCGCCTCTGCCGCACCACTCAGGTCCCGGGCGAGGTCCTCGACCACCCGGGGCGCGGCAGGCAGCACCGGCCCCCGGTCGGGGACGGCAGCGGGAACGGGCAGGGGCAGGCCGTCACCGGCCAGACGGTGGTCGTCGATCGTGGTCACGGCGACCAGCATGCCCGCCCGCACTACTTGGCATGGCCCGGTTCACTCTTTCGGTACCGCCCCTTGACAGCCCAACGCGAACCAGACCACCCGTACCTCGTGCGGACGCGGCAACGCGCATCTCCGGTCCAGTGGTTACGGCCGCCGCCCCCGCTTGCCAGGGCGACGCCCTGTCTCCTCGGACAGCACCGCCTATAGGCTCCTGCCATGGGCATGCGCGAGGCGGTCGATCAGGTTGTCCACGAGGCTGAACTCCAACTCACCGACGGCACTTGGGAGCTCGCCGTCACCGACTCGGACCTCGCCCGGCAGGCCGCCGCAGCCCTCACGGACGCCGTCGGCCCCGTCGACGCCCACCAGGCGCTGCCGAGAATCGAGCGGCTCGCCGCACTGCGCGAGGCCCTCGCCGCCCTCGCCCTGACCGTCGCCCGCACCCACGGCCACCTCGCCTGGTTCCTCGCCGACGCCAGCAGCCACCTCACCCCGGTCCTCCACTGGCGCGCCCTCGACGCCCCCGACGACCGCACCTTCGGCGCCGTCCTCCCCGCCGACGACGAACTCGCCGACGCCGAAGCCGCCATCCGCCTCCTCGCCGCCATACTCGCCCGGATCAGCCAGGACGCCTGACCCGCGGCACACGACCGCCCGCACCGGCAGAGCAAGATCGCGGTGCGGGCGATGTCCGGATGAATGGCCCCGACTGGCACACCGGGCGGCGGTGCCACCCGGTCTCTCCAGCGTACGACCGGGCCGGGCCGGCGGCGGGCGCGCCCGTCAGGGCCGGTCGTCGTGGTGGCCGCACAGCCAGGCCAGCCCCGTATAGAGACCCAGCATCCGCTCCGCGTCCGCCACCCGCGCCGTTCCCGTCCGGGCCGCTCCCGCGCGGATCGCCACAGCCGCGGCCTGGCACTCGGCCAGCATCTGCGCCCGGCAGGGCCCCCACCGGCCCGCCGAACGGCGGCCGTCACCGGCGCAGCGGTCCGCGCACCGACCGCCCACCGGTACGCCTCCAGCAACCCCTGCTCGTACTCGGTCAACGGCCGGCACCGCGCATCCAGCCCCTCCAGAGCGGCGAACACCTCCTGCGCCGACCGAACCCCCACCACCGCCGTGTTCTCCGTCGTCATACCCCGACGCTAGGAGCCGCCGCAGTCCCGTGCTCCCGCGTAGCCGCCGTCCGAAGGAAGCCGTGGGCGTCAGGCCTCGGACGTGGGACCGGCAGAGCAGCGCGGGAAGCGGGAAGGCCAGGCAGCGGTGGCCAGGTCCGGCGATCGGTCGGGAAGCCATCCCCGCAGGCGCAGCCCCGGGGCCCGGCGACCGCACCAGTCGGTGCAGTAACGGCGGGCCCGGCCCGGGGAGGCGGGCGGCGGCACCGTCTGGGCGCAGACCGGGCAGTGGCCCGGCGGGATGGAGGTGGCCAGGCGTTCCAGCAGGCGCTGGACGCGGTACTGCTCGTCGAGTTCGAGGGGTTCCTGGTCGGCGGTGCATTCGGTGAGGAGCCCGGCGAAGGTGGAGCGCAGTTGGGTGAGGTCGCGGCAGCGGGCGCCGAGTAGGGCGAGGTAGTCCTCGACGGGCCAGGTGACCAGGGTGGCGGTGCGGGTGAGGTAGAGGCCGAACGATGTCGATGACCGAGCTCTTGGGGTCCGCGAAGCAGATGGCGTCCACGGCTCGGACGTCGATTCCTTCCGTCAGGAGCCGGGCGTTGCAGAGGATTCCGCACTCTTCGCCGTCGTCGCCGGTGTGGGCCTTGAAGTCGGTGAACGCGGCACGGCGGTCCTTGAGCCGGTCGGTGCCGGCCACCGCCTTCGCCCAGATCCGCTCCGGGCGGTCCTTGTCCTCCAGCAGCTCGGAGGCGTCCAGCAGGCTGCCGGCGAATTCCCGTGCCGCGGACACCCGGGAGTAGAACGTGATGACGCGGCGCAGGCCGAGGTCGGCGACCGCGCGCAGCACCGCGATCTGCAGGGCCAGGCGCAGCAGTTCCTCGTTGCTGCGCTGGGAGCGCAGGTCGGCGACGGCCGGGAGATTGAGGAGCTCGCGCAGGTCCTCGTCGGTGACGACCTGGACCAGGACGTGGTAGTCGGCGAGGTAGCCGTGCTCGATGCCCTGGCCGAGGTCCAGGTGAAGACGGTTTTGCCGTAGCTCTCCTCCGAGTCCATGGAGCAGAGCGCGGGCAGCTTCTCGGGCCCGGAGGCCGCCGGCCCGGGGGATGACCAAGGAGCGGCCGAGAGTCGCCCAACGGGGCGTCTGGACGCTACCCCCATCGCAAAAAACGTCTTCCCGTGGCACGGTCGACAGAGGACCAGCCCGTCGCATCAGCAACCTCCAGCAGCGTGCTGCCTGCCCAGAAAACCGGGACCGCTGGAGCATGTGCCGAGATCTTCCTCCGCAGCCGGGCCTACACGGGCACGGCGCCCGGGCCATGTCCACGGGCGCCGCACCCGGCCAACGTCGAGGTCCAGGGCGTCCCCCAGAGCAACGCCGCAGCGGGCTCGCCCGCCCCGCAACGTTCGCCTCCATCGGAGGGTCCGTGCTCGCGCGGGTACCCGGCATTGGCATTCGGCGCCGACGGCTGGCGAGGATGGCAGTGCACCAGAAACGGCCGCCGCTGCGTCACCCGAGGATGGCGTCGGCTGCCTTCTTGAGCGAGCCGGGCTGTTCGGGCCGGTGCGGTGCCGTCGCGCGGACCTCCAGCATCCGGGCTCCGATCTCCTGGAGTTCCTTGCGGCCCAAGGCATCGCGCACCTTGGGGAACCAGTCGTTCTCCTCCTCCTGGATGTGGTGCCCGACCGTCTCGATGAGCACGGTGGTCTTCGCGTCGAACCGCTCGTCGGCGGGCGTCATCGCATCGAGCTCGGCACACAGGAGGTCGGCGACGTGATGCTCCTCGTAGGACTCCAGGATGTCCCGCTCCAGGGCGGGTACGCGTTCGCGGACCTCCGGGTACATGACCTCGTTCTCGATGTAAGTGTGGACCGTCAGCGCTTCCACGATCCTGCTCACCACGTCGGCCTTGACCTCGGCCGCGTCCGCATCGGCGCCCTCGAACTCCCGGAAGAGACGGCGCACCTCCTTGTGGTCCTCCTTGAGCAACACGATGGCGTCAGTGGACATGTTCGTTCCTCCAATCCACAGCCGACGAGGTCGCACCCCGACCGAATTGACCTGTCCGCCGATCCGAGTCAGGGCCGTCGACGGTCAACCGCGGCCCCGGTCATCGTCGTTCTCCTCGTCCGGCTCCTCGTCCTCGTACTCGTCGTCCTCGTACTCGTCATCGTCCTCGGGGGCAGCCTCGTACTCCTCGTCGTCGTACTCGTCCTCTCCGTCCTGCTCGCTGTCGTCGCCTTCCTCGGGCTCCTCGTCCTCGTCTTCGTCCTGCTCGCCGTCGTTTTCGTACTCCCCGTCCTCGGCGTCGTCGTACTCGCCTTCGCTCTCGCCCTCGGTGTCCTCGTACTCCTCGCCCTCGCCTTCCTGGTCCTCCTGCTCCTGGGCGGCCTCCTCCTCTTCCATCGCCTCGTCGTGGGTCTTGACGACCTCGCCGTCGCGGATCTCGCCGCGCCAGCCCTCGGCCTCGTCGTTGGTGAGGGAGACGTAGCGCTGGAAGTTCTTGAAGTCCAGCCGCAGCCGGCGGCCCTGCGCGCGCCAGATGTTGCCGGTCTTCTCGAAGAAGCCCGCGGGGTAGTACTCGACGACGAGAACGATGCGGGTCAGCGTCGGGGTGATCTCGTGGAAGCTCACGGCGCCGCGAGTGCTGCCCTTGGCGCCCTGCGAGGTCCACACGATGCGCTCGTCCGGCACCTGCTCCTGGACGGTGGCCTTGAAACTCCGCTTGGACGGCCCGACCTTGACCTTCCAGTCGGTGGTGACCTCGTCCCCCTGCGAGACGCTCTGCACACCCTTGGCGAAGCCGCTGAAATCCTCGTACTTCGTCCAGTGGTCGTACGCGGTACGCAGGGGCACGCCGACATCGAGGGTCTCGATGATGTTCATCGGTTTCTTGCCGGACTTCCGCCCCGGCTTGCCGCTGCCCTTGCCGCCGAACGCGCCCTTGACCTTGTCGACGACGTTGTCCTTGACGCTCTTGGCCTTCTCACCGAGGAACGCCTTCGCCGGCGAGTCGCCCTGCAGGACGCCGACCTTCGGCAGCACGCCCCCGTTCTCGGCGACCTCGCCGAGCTGGCCCGTGAGGTCGGAGACCTTGTCCCCGGCCTTCTCGACCAGGTGCTCCATCTGGGCTCCGAGGAAGTGCACGGCCTCCTCACGCAGCTTGTCGAAACCCGACTTTTCGGACGACTCTTCGGGGGACTTCTCGGGTGCCTTTTCGGGTGACCCACGGTCCGTCGTGGCCATGCCTACCTCCTACGGGTGGAGCGCGTGGAGGACGTACCGGACGCGGTCTTCTTGGCCGCACTCTTCTTGGCCACGGTCTTCTTCGCCGGGGCAGCCGCTTTCCGGCCCGCGGTCTTCTTGGCCGGGGCCTTGGCCGATCCGGTCCGTGCTGCCGAACGCTTTGCGGGCGGAGCACTCTTCGCCGGCGCCTTCTTCGCAGCCGGGGCCGACTACCTGGCCGGGGCCTTCTTGGCCGCCGGCTTGGCCGCCGCACGACCCGTTGAACGTTCGGCGGGCGGAGCGCTCTTCGCCGACGCCTTCTCGGCAGCCGGAGCCGACTTCCTGGCCGGAGCCTTCCTCACGGGCTTGCGTTCGGTCGAGGGCTCGGGCTCACCCTTGGGGGCCGACCGCGAGGCCCGCCCGGCACGATCGCCGCTCGACACGGCACGGCGCCGCGCGGCACGCTTCCGCGGCGGCTCCTTCTGGTCCTCGTCCTCCGGCTCTTCCTCGTCCTCGGGCTCCTCCGGCTCCTCGTTCTCAGGAGGCGCTTCCTCCCACCGGTCCTCGCCCTCAGACTCCTGCGGCTCCTCGTCCTCCTCATCTTCGTCTTCCGCTTCTGGCTCCTGGCCCTCTTCTTCCTTGGGCTCCTCCTCGTCCTCCGGCTCCTCGCCCTCCTCGGACCCATGCTCGTCCTCGTCTGCGGGCTTCGGCTTGCCGATGTTGAGGGTGCGCTCGCGCAGGGAGTCCGCGAGCTCTCCGACCCCCCGGTTGGCCGCGGCGGCCAGTGCCTTCTTGCCCGTCTCCAGGAGCTCCCCCTTGACCTGCTCGCTGAGCTCCGCGACCTGGGGAACCTCACCCAGCTTCTTGAGCCCCTCGGTGGCGAGCTGCCGCGGATCGAGCCCAAACCGCCGACCGGCAATGTAGGTCGCGGCGGCGAAGGCAAGCCGCCCCTTCTTCGCACGCCCAAGAACGTATCCGCCGGCGACCGCGGCGCCCAGAGCGACCTTGGTGGTGGTGTCCATGAAGGCATCCCTTCAGCCAGTGCCCCCTCCCGATCGGGCACCGCGCCCAGGGGCACACAGCGGTGCGAGGGCCCGCGGTCCACGGCGGGAGCATTGCCCGGTCTCGCTGCCAACCTCCCGGAGTACCCCCACACGCAAGGCGGTCGGGGGCCTGAGCCATCTCGGCATACAGGCACGGCATGATGTCCCGTCACTCACCCGCACCTGGTTGGCCGGGGTGCAGCTCCGCGAGGACGGGCACTCTCGGGCGCTGCGAGCCGTATCTCCAGTCTGGCCAGTCGGCCGGGTGAGCGCACGCGGGCACGGGATTCTGCGAGGCGATGCCGCGACGGTGAGCCCGTCGCGGGAGCCGCCGTCACCGGTCGTCGCGTGTAATCGCACGTGCACGGCCGCACCACCGTTTCGGGGGGATGATGGGAAGACGCTGTACGTCAGTTGCGCACGAGTGGAACCGACACGCCTCCGATTCCGGAGCACGCAGATGGCCACTGGCAACGAGGACAGCGCCGGGGCCCGTAGGCCTGCCCGCGAAAGCCCGGACGAGCCGCGGAAATCTTCTCGTCCACCTCCTCGCCGCCGGGTGGCCGAAGCAGCGGCGTCCAAGCCCGCACGGCGGGTGTCGGCCCCTCGCGCCAGCGCTACGCAGCCGAACAAACTCGCTGAACTGCTCGGCCGGACGCCGGAGTCCGTGTCGGCGCTCAGGAGAACGAACTGCTCGCCTACCAGCGGATCCGCCGCTACAGCAGGGGGCAGATCGACCGGCCGACGTGACACGCACCCGGCTGCGGTGGGGGCACACACCCGCCGGGCACACCGGCGGCCGGCGAAAGGAGAGCACCCGTGACCGTGGTACCGCAAGGCCAAGCCGGCGTCTCCCGCGGCGGGAGCACCGGCAGTCTCTACGACATTCTCGAGTTGATCCTGGACCGCGGGCTGGTGATCGACATCTTCATCCGGGTCTCCCTGGTCGGTATCGAGATCCTGAAGATCGACATCCGGATCGTCGTCGCCAGCGTCGACACCTACCTGCGGTTCGCCGAGGCCTGCAACCGCCTCGACCTGGAAGCCGGGCACAAGGCGCCCACCCAGCTCACCGACATCGTCGGCAATGTCGCCTAAGGCAGCACGCAAGGCAAGAGCAGCAGCGGTGCACGCGGCAAGAGCAAGGGCGCGCTGTCCGGCGCGATCGAGGCCGTGACCGACATGCTCCCCCTCGGCGGCGACAGCGAGGACGAGGAGGAAAAGGAGAAGCGGCCCGCGCCCAAACGCGAGCGGCCGGCCCGCAGGCCCACCCGACGCCGGGAGGAATGACGTGTCCGTCTACGTGTACTCCATCACCGCCCCCGACCACCCCCGGAAGCTGGACGGCCTGGCCGGCGTAGGCGAGCCCCCTCGATTCTCCGCAGCGTTTGCGAGGGGCCGCTCTGTGCGATCGCGAGCGACGCGCCGGACGGCCTACGGCCCAAACGCCGTGATCTCACCGCACACCAGAGCGTGCAGGAACGACTCATGTCCGACGGCACCGTTCTGCCGCTGCAGTTCGGCCTCACCGCCCCGGACGACGACGCCGTCCAGGCGGCGCTCACTGAACGCCGCGACGAGTACCTGAGCCGGCTCACCGCCCGGAGGGCTGCGCCGAGTACCACCTGAAGGCGGCCATCGACGAGAACGCCCTGCTGCAGCAGATCCTGCTGGAGTCGCCCCAGGCCCGGCGGCTCAACGAGGAGATCGTCGGCGATGACACCAGCCCGGAGCTGCCGCTGGCCCTCGGTGCACTGGTCGCCCAGGAGATCCGGGCCCGCCACTACGCGCTGACCACCGGCATCACCGAGGCCTCCGAACTCCGAGTCGACGGGAGAGGACTTCCTGAACGTCTCCTTCCTGATGGACCGGGAGCACGAGCAGGTGTTCCTCGCGGCCGAGAAGCGCCTCACCGCCGAACTCGGCGACGACTTCGACTTCCGGCTGCACGGCCCCCTGCCCGCCTACAGCTTCGTCTGAGGCAAGGAGAACGTCGCCATGGGCCTGCCCACCCAGATCCTCACCCTCCCGCTCGCACCGCTGCGCGGCCCCGTCTGGGTGCTGGAACGCTTGGTGGAGACCGCCGGGGACGAGTACTACGACCCCGCCCCCGTCCAACGGGAGCTCGCCGATCTGGAGAGGGCACTCCTCGCCGGTGAGATCGACGACGAGACCTTCGACCGGCGCGAGGACGAACTCCTCGACCGGCTGGACGAGATCAGGGCCCACCGGCAGCAGACCGGCACCTGACCGCACACCGCGCAGCCCCGGCCGGGGAAGGAGGCGACACGACCGTGACCGACCCCGTCGCCCGACGCCTCGGCTCCTTCCCCTCCCGGGCGGAACCGCCCGGGAGGCAGTCCTCGGCCAGCCCGCCGACATCGTGGAACGCGTGCTCGACAAGGGCATCGTCATCGCCGGGGACATCCAAATCAATCCTCGACATCGAACGGCTCACCATCAAGCTGCGCCTGCTGATCGCCTCCGTCGCCAAGGCCACGGAGATTGGCATCGACTGGTGGGAGCACGACCCTTCGCTGTCCTCCCGCGCCGGAACGCGGGAACCGCTGGAGGAGGAGAACCGGCGCCTGCGCGAACAACTGGAGGCCCTGCGGGTCGAGGCGGCCCTGCCTCCTGCCGCGGCCACCGATGAGAAGCGGGCGCGGGACGGAGCGGCTGGGTCGCACAGAGCCGGCTGACCCCGTCGTCCTGCATGACCGGGCGGACAGTTCCCTTCTGCCCGCGGCTCACCACCACGGCTGCCCGAAACCAAGGGCATCCAGCAGCAGCTCCAAGTCCTCGGCATCACGCGCATACGCCACCACCACACGCCGGGCCCGCGTCGCAGTCTCCTCATCCACACGCGGGTCCCAGGTCAACGATCACGGTCAGATTCCGCTGTCCTGAAGCCATGCAATGAACCCCTCTCCAGCCGGTAGACCCTGCCTGCCGATCACCTCCCCCGCCACAGCACGGCAACACCCCAGGCGCCGTTCGGGTCACACCCACGGCGTCGACCGCCGACAGATCGATTTCGATTTCGACTCCACGACCGCCGCCACCCACTGCTCATCGCTCGCCACCGCTGGCCCCAGCCGGCAAGGGCTGCACCGGCCGTGTGGATTCGGGCCCAGCGGGCAGAGGCTCCCCACGAGCCGTGCTCACACGCTTCGCGACTGTCCGCCGCCGAGACGGTGCCGGAAGGAGCGACGTCCCCCGTCCACGGCTGAACCACCCTCTGTGAGGCGGCGCATCGTGGCCCTCTTCCTCCTGATCGTCATCATCGCCATCGTGCTGGGCCTGGTCGGCGTCGCCGTGCACGGCCTGCTCTGGCTCCTCGCCATCGGCATCGTGGTCCTCATCGCCGATGTGGTCTACCTCGCCGCTCGGCGTCGACGCACCGCACGCTGAACCCGCCACCACCCTGGACCGCCCTGCCCCGCCCCCCGGGGGTCCCGGCTCGCCCAGCCACGCCTGAAATCCGAACCGCGATCCGCCGATCTCGCCTGCAGACGACCGCAATCTGGCGCCCGGAGCAGCCCGGGCAGTGCCACTCACGGCAGCGGTCAGGTGTGCTGGGGCCGCTGACCGGAGTGGCAGGACCTGTCTGGCAGACGGAGCTCGAACACAGGCCGTCGAAGGCCGACCTCGCATTCTGCAGGGAGCTGGACGAGCAGAGTGCGGTAGGCGATCTCGGCGTTCGGCGGCAGGGGCGCGGCCGCGGGTCGCGAGGTGCCGCAACCGGTCGGGGCCTTCCGGGGAATGGCCGGCCGCGGGCCCGGGTGGAACGGGGCGTTGTTGCGCCGGATTCGGGTGGCCGGTGTTACGGGCGGGGTCGGGTAGAGGAGAGCTGAGATCATGACCGCCGTTTCCACGGCAACCAAGCCGCTGCCACCGGCGCCACCCCTCCCAGGGCGACCGCCTCACCGGCCGACACCGCTTCTGCCGGACCTGCCGCCTCTCCTGGGCTGCGAGGCCCCACCAATCAGGATCGGCCGTCAAGGCGCAGGCATGTCCTGACGGCCCGTTTCCGGGACCTGACGGGCAGGCCGTGCCGTGCGCTGTACGGATCGCCGGAGACTGCGCGGCTACGGTGGGCGCTTGTCCAGCGAGGAGCCGGCCCCGGCCGGTGTTCGGGACATGGTCGAGGTAGCGGCCGCGATCGCGAGGCTGGCGGGCGGACCGCAGCCGCTGACTCCCGCTGTGCAGGGCGTGGCCGCGTACGAGTGGGCAGCTGGCCGACGGCCTGTGGCTCCGGTCAGCGGGGCTCTGCTGGTGGGTGATCTGCCGAGCGACGACCAGTTGCAGGGCGAGGAACGTGCGGCTCTGCGGCGGGTGCACAAACAGGCGGATATCGGCCCGCCGGACCGCGACTTCGGGCTCGGAGTGGTCCGCGCACTGGCCTGGCTGATCGGATACAGCGGCAACCAACCCTGATGCTGAGCGGTGTGGGGCCGGGCGGCGACCCGGCCGGCTACCCCTGCGGATCCCGCGGCTTCGAACACCTGCGTGCCGGGCCCTGAACCCGGGCCGAACAGGGGGCACCGCCTACCCGTCCCACACTGCCTCGACGTGCCATCGCAGCGTGGGACGCGTGGGAACTCACGCGCGATGGCCAGGGCTGGCAGACGGCCGGGAAACCATCCTCGCAGCCCCGGGCCCGGGCCCGGCGACCACGCCAGTCGGCGCAACGGCCCCGCGATGCGCGGCAGGCCGGTTCGGTAGTCGGTGAACAGTTCTCGGGGGGCGTGCCGTGTCGGCAGGCGTCGGTCACCGGATCCGGCAGGAGGACGTCGTCGGGGGGCTACTGGCGGGACGGATCTTTCCGATGCCTGCGCCCCCGGCCCAGTGCCGCCTTCAGCAGAGCGAAGACGACACCCCGGAGGGCGGCGGCGAGCAGGCCCCTGCGCCAGGTGTGGCGCTCCTTGGCGGTCTCCTCGTGTCCGACGATCCTCCAGGCTCGTCGGACCACCGCGACGGCCGGGCCACCGCCCAGCGCCCCGACGAGGAGAGCGGCAGGCCTGTGCGTGATCGTGGCGATGTGCACCGCTCCTCCTTCCATGGTTCGGCCGGAACCCGCTCTCGCACCCCGGCTGGCGCGCGGGCAGGATCCGACTCGGGTGACGGCGTTTCAGTGGCCGGACGCGGGAGCGTCGGGTCCCTCGGGGTCGACTCCGGAACGCGTGCCCGCGGTGTAGCGGCCGCTGGGGCGGCCGGACGGGCCCCGGGGGCCCAGGTCACGGTGGTGCTTCGGGGGTCCTTGGTCCTCGCCGCGCCGACCGGCGCTCTCCACGGTGTCGCCGGGGACGCCGTCGTGCTCCTCTTCGGACGGTTCCCGGCCCGGCCCGGGTTCGGGTGCGTGGGTTTCGGGGTCGAAGGAGCGGCGTGCGCTGTCGTTCGGCTCCTGGTCCTCCGCGTCGATGTCGCCTGACCAGCCGTGCTGGTCGGCGCCCTCGAAGCGGCTGGTCTCGCCCTCGTCCATCGTGTGGTGACGGGTTGCCTTGTTCGCAGTCATGTCCTCAGCCTTCCGCGACAGGACCGTCATGTGGTCCGTACCGGCGCGTCTGTCCGACCGGGCGACGCGCACACCCCGCCCGCGCGGTTCGTCCCCCGGCCGTTACCCGGCAACGGAGCGGTCGATCACCCCCGCGTGCCCCTGTCGGCATCCACCGCCCTCTCCGAGAGCACCCCTTGCACGACTCCCTGCGGCCGGCGGCGGCACGGCCTGGTGAGTGCCCCGTCACGAACTCCGCGTACGACGGCACCGGCCACCTGCGGTGCGGCTGCCAGCCGGTTTGCCTCAACCGGCTGGCGGTATACGTGCAGATGGCCGCCGGCCCGCCGAGCCGCCCGGCCGCGGCCCTGTCCGCGAGCGCTACGGCTCTGGCACCTCTGCCCACCGGGCACGCAATTCGGGAAGAACCAATGATCATCCTCGGCGTCATACTGCTCATCATCGGCTTTGTCACCGGGATCTCAATCCTGTGGACCATCGGCATCGTTCTGGCCGTCATCGGCCTCATCCTGTGGGTTGCCAGCCTCCTCGGCCACGCCGTCGGCGGGCGCCGCCACTACTACTGATTCGCTGGTCGCAGCACGGCGGCCGCGGGGGCGACATGGGTCTCGGGCGCCACGGGCGGTCCGAGCCCGGCCGACGGTCGAAGCGCGCGGTGCGCACTCACGATCCGTCGGCCCACAGCTCCTGGCGGCCACTCGCCTGCCGCAGCCCAACGCGCGAACGCGCACACGCTCGAACGCGCACTGCCCCACAGCCCCGCCGCCCCGAGGAGCACCGTCCGCCGTGATGAGCGACCAGCACACCCCGCAGGACCCGACTGACCAGCATCCGAAGCCGCCATTCCCCGAGCAGTCCCAGTCCCACCCCGGCAGCGGCGAGCAGATGCGGCCGAGCCCCGACCACGGCGAGACCAGCTACCGCGGCACCGGCCGCCTGACCGGACGCGTCGCCCTGATCACCGGCGCAGACTCCGGCATCGGACGCGCCGTCGCCCTCGCCTTCGCCCGCGAAGGGGCAGACATCGCCTTCTGCCACCTGTCCGAGGAACAGGTCGACGCCGAAGAGACCACCCGCCTGATCGTCGACGCCGGATGCCGCGCTCTGGCTGTCGTCGGGGACCTGCGCGACGAAGCGTTCTGCTCCGACCTGGTGGGCCGCTGCACCGACATGTTCGGCCGCCTCGACATCCTGGTTAACAACGCCGCCTACCAGATGTCCCAACCCGAGGGCCTGGCCGCGATCAGCACCGAACAGTTCGACCGCGTCATGAAGACCAACCTGTATGGCATGTTCTGGACCACCCGCGCCGCGCTGTCCCACCTGCGCCCCGGTGCCTCGGTCATCAACACCGCCTCCGTCCAGGCGTACAAGCCCAGCCCCCATCTTCTCGACTACGCGATGACGAAGGCCGCGATCGTCGCCTTCACCCAGGCACTCGCACTGCAGCTCGCCCCCGACGGCATCCGCGTCAACGCGGTCGCCCCCGGACCGGTGTGGACACCGCTGATCCCCGCCACCATGGACGAGGAGAAGGTCGCCCACTTCGGCGAGCAGTCACCCCTCGGCCGCGCCGCCCAACCCGCCGAAATGGCCCCCGCCTACGTCTTCCTCGCCTCCCAGGAGTCCTCCTACATCACCGCCGAAATCATCAACGCCACCGGCGGCACACCCCTGCCCTGACCTTGGCGGACACCCAGGCGCGCCGTGCTGGCGTCTCCGCCCGCCAGCTGCCCATCACCGAAGTGGCACAATTCCGAAACTCCCGGGCAGACGGTTCGCCGACCGCAACGAGAAGGCGAGCAACGGGTCTGGACCTGATCTCAGCTCGGACGGGGATCCAGCTCTGACCGGTGCGCTGCCACCGGCTCTGCCACGCGACGGACCAACCGGAGGCGATCGTAGGAGGAAGCGGGGGCCGGCTCAGGGCCTCGGTGCCGAGCCGGGTGAGGATGGTGTTGATCGATGCGCGGGAGCGCGGCGGACCGGGCGGTCAGCGGCCCGGCGCGGCGGCCAGTACCCGCGTGTGCGCGGGGCGGGTGATCACACGATGGCTGCCCTCGGGGGTGATCTCCACCTGCAGGAGGCCGTCGCAGCCGGTGAAGACCGGGTAGCCGGCAGGGCCGAAGCGGCCGGTGGCGGCGACCGGGCAGGCGCCCACCAGACCGGCGGTATCCCGCAGCCACAGCACATACCCGCCCGAGCACAACGACGGCGCGGTGGCCACCCTGCTCAGCCGCTCACTGGGGCGAAGCCGAGGATCCAGCCCGGCGCCCGGGCCGCACCCACCGCACGTGCCCGCTCGTCGAGGGGCCTGGCGCGGTCACGTGCCGCCTTGATGGCGGCGCGCTCTTCCACCGCGAGATCCAGGTCGGTCGGCACGGCGTCCAGGACACGGCCGGTCACCGGCGCCGGACCTGCCGGGTCCAGCGCCCAGCGGTACGCGGCGAGGGCACCGGCCTCCTCCGCAGGCAGCCCACCCGCGAAACGCCGGACGAGTTCATCCGCACCACCGCCGACCTCCTCACGCGCACGCACCGCAATGAACGCCTCCCCGGACTCCTCGGGCACCACGCCACCTCACACCAGCGGAACCGGCGCCGCCTCGTGCCCCGCCGGCAAACAGTCGATCGCCCCACCCTGCTGGCTGTCCCGCCACTTCGCACGGCGGCACAGGGCACGACTGCCCCATCCGGGTGACACCTGCAGCGGCCTCGCGTCCCTGCCAAAGGCTCTCCTGTACTCCGGGGTTGGTCCCGCCAGGCAGGCCTGCTGGTCCTGTTGCGTGGCCGGCCGTTCAGGCCCGGACACGCCAGCCGACAGCACCCGGTCGAGCGTCTACCTCCGCAGCCGCAGACCTCGTCCGGACGGAGCCAGCCGGTTCGGACGCCTCTGCGCCCGCGCGCCCACCACGCATCCCCGCTCCGGACTCCCCCGGCCGGCCCATGCAGCGGCCTCGCACCCGCCCGGCGGCGGGTAGCGGCGACTCGTCGTAGGTTGCGGACATGACCAGTGACGAGACGACGATCCCGGCCGTGGGGGTTCGCCCGCTGGACGAGGTGTTCGACGCGATCGAGTCCGCCCACCGGCGCCCGCAGCCCTGGACCGGTTTCGACCACGGGGTCCTCGGGGCCTACCGGTGGGCCGCCGAAGCCCAGGGCGAGGCACCGATCACCACCGCCGCCGCGCTCGGGGCCATGGGGCCGTGCCGGGCGCAGCTGCTGGCCGAGTGCCAGGCCGCCGCGGTCCGTCTGCGCGACGCCCTGAACGAGCGCACGGACCCCGCGTACGCCCTGGGCGCCTACCAGGCGTTGGCCTGGCTGTGCGGCCACCACGAGGACCGGCCCTGACCAGCGGCCCCGAGGAAACAGTGCCCGCCCTGACCGCTGTCCCGCCGGAGGCCGACCCCGTGCCCACGCCCAGTCCAAACACCCGGCTCCGGCGAAGGAGTGGGCGCTGCCGCCCTGACTTGCCGGGGGGCTTTGCCTCCGGCGACGTGGAGAACGCCAGTAGGCGTTTCCTCCTCTACGGGGTCCTGCCCTTGTGGTTCACCCCCGCCGTCGCGGACTGGGCGATGCACTGGCGGACCCGGATCGAGGACACCCGTGGCCTGCGCGAGTCCCTGATCCAGGCATTGATGATGGCCAAGGCCGGCGCTCCGGTCGTTCTCGGCCTGACCTCCGGGATCAACCCGGTCCCGGCCACCGTGGCGGGCGCGGATCTGGTGCACGGGGCCACCGCCGTGTGGGACGTATCCCCGGCCACGGGAGAACGGGAGATCACCCCGATCGAGCAGCACGTCCACAGCTTCCTCGAGGTCCTCCCGCTCACTGCCGTGGCCTTCAGCGCCTGCCTGCACCGGGACCAGGTCCGGTCCCTCCTGCACGGCGAAGACTCCCGCCCGCAGTTGGCGCCTGCACCCCAACTCCCGCCCGCTGCCCTCCGGCTACCTGGCCGGCTTCGCCGCTGCCGTCACCGCGTTCATCGCCCTGCCCTACGGCGAGGAACTGGTGCGCTGCGCCCGTGCTCAGGCGGCCCGCTCCGGGCACTGCCCGTAGGCCGGGGGATCCGTTGACCAAGAACGACGGCGACGGCGCACCGGGCCGGGACGAGACGCCCCAGGAGCGGGCCGACCGGCTCTGGAACGAGATGCTCCAGGAGGTCCGTGTGTGCCAGACCGGCGCGCAGATCCTCTTCGGCTTCCTCATCGGCGTGACCTTCACCCCGCGCTTCGCCGCCCTGCCCGACTTCGACAAGAACCTCTACGTCGCCACCGTCGTCCTCGGCGCTATCGCCACCGGCGCCCTCATCGCACCCGTGGCCTTCCACCGCTTCCTGGCCGGCCACGGCATGAAACCCGAGCTCATCCACGTCGCCGGCCGCCTCATCGCCATCGGGCTCACCACCCTGGCCCTGACCATCTCCGCCGCCCTGCTGCTCCTGCTGCGCACCGCGACCGGCAGCCCGGCCGCCGCGTGGACGCTGAGTGCCGTCGTGCTGTTGTGGTTCACCACCACCTGGCTCGTCCTGCCCCAGGTCGTGCTCCGGCGCACGGCCGCACGCCAGGCGGCCTTGCGCGAGCACGGCGGCACCGGCGGCGACCAGCCCACGCGATGACAGCCCCTTTTGCCGTCCAGCCGAGGTGGCACCGTACCCGCGTCGCCGCATCGCCGAGGATGGAACGGAGGTCGATCTCCCTTCTTGCACTGTCCGCGGCAGCCGGCGCAGCGGGAGGCCAGGCCCGCAAGGCCTCCGTGAACCCGGCTCGACCAGCGCAACCCGCACCATGTCGAGCTGGCGATCCGCTCGCACACGCCCGGCCGGGCTGTCGGTCCCGTCCCGGGTTCTTGCCCAGCGGGTGGTATCACGCCACTTCGGCCCCCCACGCTCAACCGTTCCACCAGGTGGGCCCGGTGGAGGGCGGCGACGGGTTCGAGGAGTTCAGGATGGCGCAGCAGGGCGGCGGCTACACGGCCGCCCAAGAAGCTGCTGGCGAGACATCATGAGCACCACCGCAGCCCCGACCGTCGAGAACCTGCACGTGCAGGTCCTGAAGTTCCCGACCGACTCGCCGGAGGCGGACGGCCGCCTGGTCAACGCCGAGGGCGCCGGCACGCTGGTCAAGTGGCACTGGACGCCGAAGGCCGGCGTGCACTCCCTGGTCTGGGAGGAGGCGCAGCTGCTGGCCGGCATGGACCCTGACTTCCACCGCCGCGATCTCGCGGACGCGATCGAGGCCGGCAGCTTCCCCGAGTGGGAGCTCGGCATCCAGACCTTCCCCGACACGCCGGAGCAGACGTTCGCGGGCATCGACCTGCTGGACCCGACGAAGATCGTCCCGGAGGAGCTCGCCCCGGTTCAGCCGGTCGGCCTGCTCACCCTGAACGCCAACCCGACGAACTTCTTCGCCGAGACCGAACAGGTCGCCTTCCACCCGGGGCACCTGGTGCCGGGCATCGACATCACCGACGACGCGCTGCTGGCCGGCCGCCTCTTCTCCTACCTGGACACCCAGATCACCCGGCTTGGCGGCCCGAACTTCGCGCAGATCCCGGTCAACCGCCCGCACGCGCCCGTCAACGACATGCTCCGCGACGGGTTCCACCAGGACGCTGTGCACTCCGGCGTTGCCCCGTACAAGCCGAACTCGCTGGACGGCGGCTGCCCGTTCTTCGCCGGGCCCGGCGAGCACGCCTTCATCGAAACACCCCGTCCCGGTCGCCGCCGCGGCCAAGGTCCGCGAGGCGCCTGCGTCGTTCGCCGACCACTTCAGCCAGCCGCGCCTGTTCTGGCTCAGCCTCAGCCCCGTCGAACGCGAACACGTCATCGCCGCCTACACCTTCGAACTCTCCAAGGTCTACGAGCAGGCCATCAAGGAGCGGGCCCTGACTGTCCTGGCACGGGTCGACGAGGTGCTCTGCCGCGAGGTCGCCCAAGGACTCGGCCTGCCCGCTCCCCAGGCGCCGGCCGGCGCCCTGGTCGAGGTCGCGCCGAGCCCGGCCCTGTCCCAGGTCGGGCAGCGGTGGCCGGCCACCGGCCGGGTGCTCGGCATCCTCACCGCCACCACCAGCGACGTGGGCACGGTGCGGCAGCTGCGGGAAGCCGCACGCGATGCCGGACTGCTGCCGCTGATCATCGCACCCACCGGGGCGCCGCTGGCGGACGACCTCGCCGTGCAGCGGACCTACGCCGCAGCCTGGTCCGTCGAGTTCGACGCGCTCCTAGTGGCCGGCACTCCCGCGCGCGGCGCCGACGACCACGGCGCCCGGGACGCCAAGTCCGGCGCCGTCGCCGGCGGCCAACCAGCCCTCGACTCCCGCGCCGTCCTCCTGGTCAACGAGGCCTACCGGCACGCCAAACCTCTCGCCGGCTCTGCGGATGCCCGCGGCCTGTGGGCGGCGGCCGGGGTGGATCCGCAGGCACCCGGCGTGTTCACCGAGACCGAGGCAGCGCAGGCCGTCTCGGCCGTCGTGTCGCAGCTCGGCACGCACCGGGTCTGGGAGCGCTTCCCGGCACCGACCCTGTGAGCGCTCCGACTGCTCAAGACCGACCTCGGGGCCGAGGGCCCGGGGCCCTCTGCCGCCACAGCGGCAGAGGGCCCCGTTTCGCGGGCGGGGACGTGGACAGACGCGGGAGAGCGAGTCTTGGTTCGGCCCCGTGAGGAGTAACCATGAAGGCCTTGACCTGGCACGGCAGGCGGGATGTCCGCGTCGACACCGTTCCCGATCCGGCCATCAAGGATCCGACCGATGTGATCATCAGGGTGACCAGCAGCGGACTGTGCGGCTCCGACCTCCACCTCTACGAGGTCCTCGGTCCCTTCCTCGACGTCGGAGACATCCTCGGCCACGAACCGATGGGGATCGTCCAGGAAGTCGGGCCCGAGGTCACCACCGTGCGTGTGGGCGACCGGGTGGTGATCCCGTTCAACGTCTCCTGCGGGACCTGCCACACCTGCAGGCAGGGCCTGCACTCGCAGTGCGAGACCACCCAGGTGCGGGAGTACGGCAGCGGGGCCTCGCTGTTCGGCTACACCAAGCTCTACGGGCAGGTCCCCGGCGGGCAGGCCGAACTGCTACGCGTCCCGTTCGGGAACAACCTGCCGATCACGGTGCCGCACGGGCCCGAGGACGACCGCTTCGTCTTCCTCTCCGACGTACTGCCCACCGCATGGCAAGCCGTCGAGTACGCGGCCGTGCCCGAGGGCGGCAGCCTCGTTGTCCTGGGCCTGGGGCCGATCGGCGACATGAGCTGCCGGGTCGCCCTGCACCGCGGCGCCGGTCAGGTGATCGGCGTCGACCTCGTCGGCGAACGCCTCACCCGGGCCAGGCACCGCGGCGTGCACGTCCTGAACCTGACCGAGCACGGCAAACACCTCGCCGACGTCATCCGCGACCTCACCGACGGCCGCGGCCCGGACGCCGTCATCGACGCGGTCGGCATGGAAGCCCACGGCTCACCCGCAGCGAAACTCGCCGCCCAGGCCACCAACCTGCTGCCGAGCGCCCTCGCCGCCAAGATGATGGAACACGTCGGCATCGACCGCCTCCACGCCCTGTACCTCGCCATCGACATCGTGCGACGCGGCGGCACCATCTCCCTCTCCGGCGTCTACGGCGGCCAGACCGACCCGCTACCGCTGCTCACCATGTTCGACAAACAGATCCAGCTCCGCATGGGCCAGGCCAACGTGCACCGCTGGGCCGGCGACATCCTCCCCCTGCTCACCGACGACGACCCGCTGGGCGTCGACACCTTCGCCACCCACCACGTCCCCCTCGACGACGCCCCCTCGGCGTACGAGATGTTCCAGAAGAAACAGGACGGCGCCGTGAAGGTGCTCTTCAATCCCTGACCTCCCACCAGCCCCGAGTCCGGGAGCCACCATGACCGAACGACCGCACCGCTTCGCCGCCCTAACCGCCCTGGTCACCGGGTCCTCCTGAGGGCTCGGCCTGCTCGTGGCCCGGGAACTGGCCCGCCACGGCGCCCGGGTCATGCTCTGCGCCCGCGACGCGAACGCCCTCGGCCGGGCCGAGCGCCAGCTGCGAGCCGACGGAGCCGACACCGCCTCCCTCAGCTGCGACCTCACCGACCCCGACACCCCCCGCCGACTCCTCGACGCAGTACACGCACACTTCGGCCCCCTCGACATCCTCGTCAACAGCGCCGGAACCATCCAGATCGGACCCCTGGACGCCATGCGCGAGGAGGACTTCCGCCAGGCCATGGAGACCATGTACTTCGCACCGCTGCGCCTCACCCTGACCGCCCTTCCCGATCTGCGAGCCAGCACCGCCGGCACGGTGGTGACGGTCTCGTCAGTCGGCGGCCGGATCCCCGCCCCCACACCTGATGCCGTACGCGGCCGCCAAATTCGCCGCCGCGGGCTTCTCCCAGGGCCTGCGCGCAGAACTCGCGGGGACGGGTGTCAGCGTCACCACCGTCCTGCCGGGCCTGGTGCGCACCGGATCGCACACCGCCGCACGCTTCCACGGCCGCCCCGGAGCCGAGTACGCCTGGTTCGCCGCCGCGGCCTCCACACCGCTGCTCTCGATGAACGCCGAACGCGCCGCCCGCGCGATCGTCCGGGCCGCCGAGCGTCGCCGCCCCGAACTGGTCCTCACCCCCGCGGCCAAGGTCGGCGTCCGCCTGCAGGGGCTCGCGCCCGCCACCACCGCGCGGCTGCTCGGCTTGGTCGCCCGGGCCCTGCCCGCCGCCGGAAACCGGCCCCGCCACGACGTTCAGGGGTCCCGCGCGGCGGAGCAGTCCAGCCTGCCGACGTGGACAACCGCCCTCGGGGACCGGGCCGGCGCGCGGTTCGCGGAACCCCGCCCGCGCAGCGGACCCTGAGCGCACCGCTGACACACCCGCCCCAGCCAGTCGGTGCGCCACGCGGGCGTACGGGTCGTCGAGGACGAGTGGATCGAGCACTACCCCACGGACACCGCAGTCGGCGAGCAGGCGGCCAGCCCGGTGCTGCGGGCGGGGGCAGCGGGTAGGAAGTTCGGCCGGGAGGATGGCCGCCCCCGCGCCGGGGCCGGCAGGTCGGGGTGCCTTGAGGTGTCAGTGTCGGTATGCCTATGTCCTGGTGTTCAGGAGGAGAGAGGCCCGCCGAGGACCGGTCCATGGATGCCTTGATGCTGTCGGCGCTGGACCGAGGCGTCCACGCCGAGGATGCCCGAAGCGGCAATGTGGGCGGCGAGGGCGAGCCGCTCGGCCGCGGTGGTCTCGCGCACGATCTTGTCGTCGAGGCACTGCGGGCAGGCCAGGTTGCAGCGCACGATCGGGGACCAGCACATGTGAGTGAGTGCCTGGGGGCAGGTCATCCGGCAGCTGCTCGTCACGGGGATCGCGTCCGCTGGTGCCGGTGGCATGCTCGGGGGATCGCACCTCGTCTACCAGAGGGAGTCCGCTGATGCTCGTGCCGTCCGCGCTGGAGCGGCGTCCGGACGGATGCGGTGAGAGGCTGGGTGATCGGGGCGTTCGGCGAACCGGGCGAGCCGGAGCGGTTTCTGGTGGTGCTCGTCGACGGTCGGCGGCTGGTGACCGGGGAGCTTTCCGAGCAGCAACGGGCCCAGCTCGGATCGCTCGTTGCCGGGCGGATTCGCGCGCCGCATCCTGGCACGCGGTCGATGCTGCGCTGGCTCCATCCTGTGCTGGCTGTCGACGTCGAGCTGAAGGATGGTCGGGTGCGCCGACTCGCGCTGCCGGCCGCGGGCGGCTGAGCGGTCCGCCAACGGCAGGCCTGGCGCGTGCTCTGTCATGTCGGCTCGCTGCCAAGCGTCGGTCAGAACAAGGCCGCGACGCTGTCGAGCCGGCGAGGTCCCGGGGCGGGCAGCGAGGACCAGAGTTTCAGTCCGGTGTCGGCCGTGCGGCGGGCGAGATCGTCGACGACGTCGCTCAGTGAGCCGCAACGGCCGAAGACGTTCCGTTGCCGGTCGCTGCCCGTACCGCAGGTCAGCCGATGATGGGCAAGCAGCCGTGCGACTTCCAGGTCGCCTGTTCCGGCCAGAGCGGGAGTCGCCAGCTTGAGCAGGTCGGCGACGAGCCGTGACATCGGCAGCCGGTGTCCGGCGGACGGGTCCGTGCCAGTGCTGGTCAAGCCGCCGAGCACAGCCTGCCGATGGGCTTCCTGCAGAACCGCCGAGGCCATGCGCGGCGGCGGGATGCCGCTGCGATGGGCGGCCAGGAAGGTGTGGGCGAGCCCGCGCAGAAGGACGGCCAGCAGGAGCGGAATGTCGACGTCCGCATTGCTGTCGGCGATCCTCACCTCCAGGGTGGGCAGGTGCGCGGACGGCCGGGCGTACCAGTACAGCATCTTCCGATCGAGGATCACGTGATGGGCGATCAGCCGCTCCAGCGTCCGCTCGTACCCGCTCGGGTCCAGAACCGGGGCGGGCCCGCAGGTGGGCCACGCCAGGTAGCGGCCGGCGCGGGTGCTCGCGGCGCCGCGATCCCGGCCCTCGCAGAACGGCGAGTTCACGCACAGCGCCTGCAGGACCGGCAGCCAAGGCCGCATGTGCATGCTGATCGCCAGGGCTTCGGCCCGGTCAAGGTCTCCGAGGTGGACGTGGCAGCCGCAGATCTCGCCGCCCATCTGGTGGGCGGCGCCGCCCACGTGCGCGGCGATGCGCCGGTAACGGCCGGTGGGCGTGAGCGGCAGTGGGTGCTTGCTGGGCAGGACCGCAGTGCCGGAGGCCACCAGAAGGCACCCGGCGTTCTCGGCCGCGGCGGCCATGGCCTGGCGCGCGGCCGCCAGCTCCGAGTGCAGGGCAGCAGCGGTCGTGACCGGGCGCGTGCATGTCTCGACCTGAGTGGCCAGGAACTCGTGCTGAGCCCGGACGCCAAGCCTCCGGGCGGCGTGCGGCACCACGAGGTGGGCACGGGGGACGGTGAACCGTGTGGCCGGATCGACCAGCAGGAACTCCTCCTCGACGCCGAACTTGAGGGCGTCGTCCCGGCCGCTCACCGCGGTGCTCCGGCCCCGGCAGCCGGCACCCGGCCGAGGCGTCGACGCGTTCGGCCGCGCGCTGGGCCGCACCGTGTGCGGACAGGACTCTTTGTCATGGCGTTGTGCTCCCGACTCAGGGGGTCATCCGGGCGTGTTTCCCTCACGCTTGGCCGGAAACAACGGCGCTGCTCCTCGTCGGGGCGCCTGTGGCGGCGGGCCGGACGACCAGTACCGTGTCGGGTCAGTCGTATGGGGATGCGCCGCTCGGTGTGAGGGATGCTGTGATCGGGGCAGGCGTGGGTCATGGTGCAGATCGGATACACGATGATGACCGAGCAGCGTGATCCACGCGGGCTGGTTGCGGACGTGGTGCGCGCCGAGCAGGCCGGTTTCGACTTCTCGGTGATCTCGGACCACTCCTTCCCCTGGCTGGACGAGCAGGGTCACGCCCCGTATGCGTGGTCGGTGCTAGGCGCCGCCGCGCAGGCCACCTCCCGGATCCCGCTCATGACCTACGTGACCTGCCCGACTTTCCGCTACCACCCAGCCGTGGTGGCGCAGAAGGCCGCCACGGTGCAGTTGCTGTCCGATGGCCGCTTCCGGCTCGGTCTGGGCAGCGGGGAGAACCTCAACGAGCACGTGATCGGCCGGGGCTGGCCCGCGGTGCCGGTGCGACAGGCGATGCTCGCCGAGGCGGTCCAGATCGTCCGGGCGCTGTTCGACGGCGGGTACGTGACCCGCCGGGGCCGGTACTTCGACGTCGAGGGCGCCCGGCTGTGGGATCTTCCCGACCGGCCGCCGCCGATCGGGATGGCGGTGTCCGGGCCGGACTCCTGCGAACTTGCCGGCCGACTGGCCGACCTGGTGATCGCCGTCGAGCCGGACCCGGCGCTGATCACCGGCTTCGCCGAGCACCGCGGAGCCGGGAAACCGGCGGTGGGCCAGCTGCCGGTGTGCTGGGACGGCGACCGGGGCACCGCCGTACGACGGGCCCACGAGCAGTTCCGCTGGTTCGGCGGTGGCTGGAAGGTCAATGCCGAGCTGCCCGGGACGGCGGGATTCGCCGCTGCGAGCCGCTTCGTCCGCCCGGAGGACGTCGCCGAGGCCGTTCCTTGCGGCGACCGGATCGAGGACTTCGTCGAAGCGGTCCGGCCGTTCGTCGACGCGGGCTTCGGCGAGGTCGCTCTGGTCCAGGTCGGCGGCGACAGCCAGCCCGCGTACCTTGAGTGGGCCGAGAGCACCCTGCTGCCGGCGTTGCGCGCGGCGTTCTGAATCTGACCCGGGCCGCATCTGCTCCCCACGCCGGGATGCGGCTGGCTCTGTTCGGGCAGTGGCGGGCGGTGGTAGCGCTCGGCCGGGTTCTGTGGTGCGTCCTGGTCGCTCATCGTCACCACCGTCATGGGTGGACGCGTCTCGTGGCAGCTCTCGGCCGTGCCGGTCACGCCCGTCGTGTCTGTCCGCACAGGCACACCGCCGTCGTGCGCACCGTAGGGCCCCGGCTCCGTTCACCCCGCTGGTGACAGCGACCGGCTCGTCTGCCCTCAGCCGGTCCGGGCTGCCTCTCCCGTCTCAGCGGGGAGCCCAGCCGCAGCCTCATGCCATGCCGGCGCCCGCAATGTTCAGGCGTTCCACGAGGCGTACCCGGTGCAGGCGGGCGACGGGTTCGAGGAGGTCGGGATGGCGCAGCAGGGCGGCGGCATTGGTGTCGTAGGTACCGGGGCCGGTGAGGCGTTCCAGGGCGCCGGCTGCGGCGTGGTGCTCGGTTGCGGCGAGCGCCCGGTGGGCGTGCGCGGCGAGGACGGGGTCAGCGAGCAGGCAGGCGGCCCAGCTGACCACGGTCTCGTCGACCCAGGTACGCCAGGCGTCGTCGTCGGGGTGGGGGGCGAAGCCGGTGAGCCAGTCGAGCCCCTCGGCTCCGCCGGGGCCCAGCAGGTCCAGGAGTCGGACGTCCATGGCGGTGGGGTAGCGAAGGGCGGCGGCGAGGGTGGTGGCCTGCCGGGCCTGAGCTTCGACGAGGGCGCGGCTGAAGGCACCTTCGGGTGGTGAGTAGGCGGTCAGGAGCCACCGTGCGCAGGCGGCAATGACGGGTGTCAGGTCGGGCACGGCGATCGATCCCTCGGGACTGTGCTCGTCCGTGTCCGGTGGTTCGGGGAAGCGAGCTGTCAGGTGCGGAGCCGCGCTGCCCCGCTCGTGGCCGACCAGTCTAGGCGGCTTCTCGCCGCCGGGGCATGACCCGCATCACGCCTGCCCGACCGGGCTCCGGGGCCGAGCCGTCCGTGTGCGGTCCGGCCCCGGGTCCCGCAGTCGCCCGTCCGTGGCGGGGGTGGTTCAGGACTTGCCGCGGCCGGTGACGAAGTCGCGGGCCCGGTCGACCAGACCGACACCCGGCGCGAGCAGTTTGCTCGCCGTGGGGGCGGCGGGGTGCGGGCGGGTGGGTGCCATGGTCTTGGCCCTGCGGATCTTGTCCCCGAGGTCGTCCAGCTGCTCGGCGGTACAGGCCCGGCGCAACATGGGGAACAGGTTGTTCTCCTCGTCCTGGACGTGGGCGGCAACCTCGTCCATGAGCTGCTGCAGCAGTGGGCTCATCTGCGGATCATCGGTCCTCGTCCTTTCCAGCTGCTTCAGGATGTCCTCGACCCGGCCGTGGTCGGCGATCTCCTTGTCCGCGAGCCGGTCGCCGCCCTGGACGTGCTGGCGCACCGCCGGGTAGAGGTACTGCTCCTCGGCGACGGAGTGGCGGACCAGCTCGATGGTGACCTCGTCCACTACGCCGCGCAGCTGCTGGCCCTGTCCGGTCATCGCCTGGATCCGGGCGAACATCTCCTCCACCTCCCGGTGGTCCGTCATGAGTTCCTCGATCACGTTTCCGCCGTGTCCCATGACACGTCCGCCTCTCGCTGGCTTTCGTTTCCGGCCGGGTTCGTCCCGCCCATCGGGCAGTGGTTCCCCGGACAGGTGGGCGGTACGAGCACCGGTGAAGGCGCCTCACCCGATCGGAGGCCGATCGCGGTCACGTCCGCGGCGGCTGTCCCGAGGCCGGGAAGCGCCTGTCCCGCAAGTGATCGGACGCGCCGTGCGCCGGATCGGGCCGGGGCCGGCAGCACCTGCCGACGCATCTGTGGGGGCATGCGCACGAGTCGCGTCCTACGTTCCGGGTAGACGATGCGGCGCACCCGCGAGAAGGAGGAGCCATGCCTGCCGGTTCGAGCAAGAAGCGTGAGCGACAGTACGAGCACATCAAGGACAGCGCGCTGGAGCGCGGGGAGAGCGAGGAGCGGGCCAAGGAGATCGCGGCCCGAACGGTGAACAAGGAACGGGCCCGGCACGGCGAGTCGAAGACCGCCTCCCGCTCCTCCACCCACGACATGTCCTCCTCCCGGCGAGGCGGACAGCGCTCGCACTCCGGCTCCGAGGGGCCGACGTTCGACCAGCTGTACAACGAGGCCAAGCAACGCAACATCCACGGCCGCTCGAAGATGAACAAGAAGCAGCTCGCCAGCGCCCTCGGCCACTGACAGCCCCGGCCCCCGAGCGCTCTGACGCGGGCCTCTGCACCCACCAGGCACCCGCGCGGGAACGCCGGAGTGCACCGGATCCGCCACCCGACCAGACGAGAAAGGACGATGCCATGAGCACGGATGACACACGCACTCCCGAGGCGAGCGACGCCTCGCGGGACGACAACAGCACGGCACGGGAGCGGTCGGCGGAGGAGCGCGGCGTCACGGCGCCCACCCCGAAGGACGTCCGGGCCAAGGCCGACGACGTCGGCGGGGAAGACGAGGAACCCGAGCCGCCCGCGGCCGATACCAAGGCCCCGTGACCTGCGGCACACCTGTTGCCCGCCTGACTGTGCACTGGTTCCCCCGGGCGCGCGAGGCCATGGGACGCAACCGCCTGGTGGGACTCGGCGGCCGGCTCGAAGAGGCCGGGAAGCCTGTGCCAGTGACCTGCTGAAGGTTCCCAGCGCCACCGGGCGGGGACATGTCCCGACCTGCGGGGTGACGGAAGGAAGCGCAGCCGTGGACCGGACCACCGGCCTCTGGGGTGCCAGGAACCCGTACGCGCCGGGCGCACTCTGGCCCGCCCGCGTCGACCTCCAGCTGGCCGCCGGCCTGCGCGAGGCTGACGTGCACCGACCAAGGGTTCGGCCAGGCCTCGCTCGCGCAGCTGCCGGCCCCGCATCTTCTCGATCCGCCAAGGTGTGCGGGGTGCAGTTCGGCGACGACCGTTCGACCTGGTCCCGGAGACTTCCCGCCGGGCCGGTCCGGGGCAGGCCAGCTCGCAGTGGATGGCCGTGCAGTCGTGGTCGGGTCAGCCGGTGACGGTCTCGGCGTGCCGGTGGAGCGCGTCCAGGAGCGCGGCCTGGTGGTCGGTCAGCTTCCCGCCGGTGCGGGCCGTCGCCTGCTTGCGCAGCCAGGTACCGGGCCGGAACGCCAAGTCGTCGCCCAGGCCGGTGCGGTTTGCCGGGCCGTCCAGGGTGCCGCCGGCTGCGAGGTAGACGAGCAGGCGGCGGTAGGAGCGGTTCCAGTCCGGCTCCAGGCGCCACAGCTCGTCCAGCGCGTCGAGCTTGGTGACCTGGTACTTGGTGAGGTTGTCGGCCTTGCGCTGGCGGCGCATCCACGCGCCGACCGCGTAGTCGTCGAGCTTCGCGGTCGCCGGGATCGCGAGGTGGCCGTGCTGGTGGTGGAAGGCGGCGGCGTAGGCGTGGCCGCGTTCCCAGGCGTTGGCGTTCTTCGACCAGATCATGCCGAGCGCGTCCAGCTCGCTGACCCGGGCGGGGTCGAGCAGGCCCTGGCCGTGGAGGTGGCGCTGGCGGGTGAGCCAGGAGATCAGCTCGGCGTGCTTCGTCTTGTCGGTGGGGTCGAGGTGGCCGTGCTCGATGTGGAACCTGGCTGCGACGGCGTGCATCCGCTGCCACTCGACTGCACGCGGGTTGAACGCCCGCAGCTTCACGGTTTGGAGGATCCGCGCCGCATGCTGCCTCGCGTTGATCCGCAGCCACTCGACCGGCGACTCCACCGGGACCGGCCGCTGCTCGCCCTCCCCGGCCTCGGCGGCCTCGCCCTCGGCCGGCTTGGCCGCGATGGTGTGCGCGGTGCCCTGCGAGCGGCCAGCGCGCAGCTCGGTGATCCGGCCGACCACCCGGGCGTCGTGCGCCGCCAGGGCGCGCAGGACCCGCCAGATGGTGCGGAAGGAGGAGGCCTCGATCTCGGCGTCGGCCTCGGCCTTCACCGCCTCACCGGCGTCGTGGACCTCAGCCGGATCGGCGGCCGCGGTGTCGTCGCCGACCTCCGGTGTCGGCAGGTAGACCGGGATGATGACCCAGGACACCTTGCCCTGCTGGTAAGACTGGCGCAGCGCCCGGCCGACGGCCTGGACGATGTCGATGACCGACGACTTCGGGTCCGCGAAGCACACCGCGTCCACGGCACGGACGTCGATTCCTTCCGACAGGAGGCGGGCGTTGGCGAGGATGCCGCACTCCTCGCCGTCCTCGCCGGTGTGGGCCTTGAACTCGGCGAACGCGGCCCGGCGGTCCTTGAGCCGGTCGGTGCCGGCCACCGCCTTCGCCCAGATCCGCTCCGGACGGTCCGCATCGGGCAGCAGCTCAGAGGCGTCCAGCAGGGTGTTCGCGAACTCCCGTGCCGCGGACACCCGGGAGTGGAAGGTGATGACCCTCCTGAGCCCGAGGTCGGCGACCGCGCGCAGCACCGCGATCTGCAGGGCCAGGCGCAGCAGCTCCTCGTTGGAGCGCTGGGATCGCAGGTCCGCGATGGCCGGGAGGTTGAGAAGTTCGCGCAGGTCCTCGTCGGTGACGACCGGCACGAGGACGCGGTAGTCGGCGAGGTAGCCGTGCTCGATGCCCTGGCCGAGCGTCCACTCGTACGCGATCTTGCCGTAGACGCTGGTGTCCGTCATGGAGACCAGCACGGGCAGGGTCTCTCCGGTGAGGTCGTCCAGGCCGGCTTCGGCCGTGGAGTCGTCGGCGACGCGCGGGGTGGCGGTGAAGTAGGCCCGGCGTTTCGCGGGGATCTTCGCGTCGTCGTGGACGGCGCCCCACGCCTTGCCCTCGGCGCCAGCGGTGCGGTGGGCCTCGTCGATGACCACCAGCTCCCAGGCGGGCAGGCCGTACAGCTGGTGGGCCTGGGTGATGCGCTCCATGCTGGCGTAGGTGGCGTAGACGGTGACCGGCTCGCCGGGCTTCACCGAGGTGACCAGGTCGGCGATGCGTGCGGCCTGGGTGGTCACGGCCGCGTCGATCCGGCCGCCGGCCTCCGCGCTCTCCAGTGCCTCCTCGCGCGAGCACGCCGCCACCGCAAGGCCCCGACGCCCGCCCCGCAGCGACCACGACTCCGCGGTCTGCTCCAACAGCTCGATCGTCGGCACCAGCACCAACACCCGGCCCTTGGCCGCCAAGCGCCGGGCGCACCCGGCGGCGATCAGTGTCTTGCCCGAGCCGGTCGCGGCCACGATCGTGACCCGGCCGCCGTCCTTGACCTCACGCACCCCCGCCGCGACGGCTTCCTTCTGGAACCAGTGCAGCGGCAACGGGTTCACGACGGTGCCGGAAGGCTGCATCGGGAGTGGCGTCTGGGCCCGGGTGCGCAGCCTGGCCGGCACCTTCTGCTCGGCGGTGGCGGTGGTGGTCTCCACGGCGGTGTTTCTCCTTCGGATGCTGAGACGGTACCGAGCAGCGAGCTGTCCAGGGGCAGGCTCAGTCGGGGTAGGCGTAGCGGTTGAGGGCGTCGATCAGGCTCTCGACCAGATCGCCGAACGGCGTGATCTCCCAGTCGGCGTCGAAGCAGTCCTCGGCCAGGAGGATGTCGGCGAGCTCGTCGGTCAGCTCCTCGGCGTCCTCCTGGCCCGGCGGTGTGGCCGGGTTGAGGACCACGCCGCGTTCCTCGGCGGCACGGCGCAGCAGGGCGAGTTGCTCGTCCGAGCCGGTGAACCAGGCCAGACGGTCGGGGTCCGGCGCGTGGGGTTCTCGGGTGGGGATGGCGAGGAGGCGGCGGGCGGTGCCGGGTGAGACATGAAGGTTCCAGGCGATCTGGCTGATCGTGTGGCCGGTGTCCGTCAGCTCGACGGCTTGGCGGCGCAGTGCCTCTCGCTCCGCGGCGCTGCGGTGGCGGGTGCGTCTGGTGCTCACCGGTTCTCCTCAGGGATCCAGCCGCGGACTTCGAGGTAGGCGATGTCGGCGTCCTCGACGGCGCGGCCGGTGTCCACCAGCCATGCCTTCATGGCCTCGGTGACGTCGCCGTGGTGGTCGGCGACGCGCTGGGACCATTCGGCGGCGTCGAACCCGCCGCTGGAGGCGGAGCCGTAGGTGCGCTCCTCGGTGCCGTCGGAGCGGGGGATGAACCCGCGCCGGATGCCGCCGGAGTCCTTCTCCGAGCCGGCCGAGTAGATGTACTGGTCGGCCTTCATCCGGACGGTGAAGGCGAGGCGGCCGCCGGCCTGGCCGGTCTCGTGCACCACAGGGGCAAGGTGGGAGGCGCCGGACTTGATGGCCTGCTTCCCGGCCCGGCCGGCCATGCTGCCGCCCGCCTCACCCACGACGTCCTTGCCCCGCACCCGGGCCTTCTGCCCGGTCTTCGTGCGGCGCCGCTCCACGTTCTCCTGGGCGACGGCGCCGAGCGCCTCGGTGTCGCGTTCGCCGCCGCGCACCGCGCGGACGACCTGGCGCAGCGCGCCGACGAACGCCTTTCCCTTGCCCTTGGTGAAGAACTGGGAGACGAGCGAGGCGTCGCGGCCGAGCATCCTGGCGACCTGGCGCTTGGTGTAGCCCTGGTCGATCAGCTCCTGGGTGAGCCTCGCGGCCTCGTTCGGCTGGTTCGGGTCGGCCGGGCTCACTGGTCGGTTCCCTTAGCGGCGAGTTCGGCGCGGCCCAGGCCGCGCAGCTTGAGGTACTGCTCCTGGCTGGTCGGGTGCTCGACGGGGCCGGTGAGGTGGCCCTTGAGCAGGTAGTCGCCCACCTCGCCCCGGTAGGGCCAGGGCTGGCGCTCGGTCAGGGCGATGCCGTCGGTGCCGAAGTAGACGACCGTGCCGGGCTTGGCGTGCAGGGCACCGGCGTACCCGATGACGTCCTTGCCCTGGCGGTACTTCATGTCCAGCAGCGCCGCCCGCGCCCCCGACCACACGTAGGCGGCCCACTCGGGGTGCGCGTACGGGTCGCGGGAGAACCCGGCCTGCCGCTGCCAGGTGACCACCTGGTCGTCCTGGCCGAGGATCTCTACCCCGGCCGGGAGCGCCTCGCCCAGCGGGGTGGTGCCGGAGACCAGGCGCGGGCGCTGGGCGAAGCCGCCCAGGCCGAACAGCAGCACCGACCGGACGGCGCGGCTGGCGAGGTAGGCGGCGGTGCGCTGCCGCTCGTCGCCGTGCAGCTTCGAGAGGTTGGTCAGGTCCGCCCAGGCGGACTTCAGCCGCTTGCCCCAGTCGTCGAGCGGTTTGCCGTCCTCGAAGAGCAGGCCGCCGAGGATCTCGATCCGCCACGGCATCAGGTGGTTGGACAGCGCGAGGTGGACCTCCGCGCCGCCCGCCCACGTCGTGAAGGTGGCGCCGGGCTCGGCCGGGTAGACCCAGGCGCGGTCCCCGGTGACCGGGGCGGGCAGCAGGCCGACGTGGTTCCACCCGGCCGGGACGGTGACGCGCACGTTCCAGTGCGAGCAGGACATCAGGGCCTTGGTCTGCTCCTGCTCGGTCATGGCGGCGAACGCGGCCGCGGTGATCCGGCGCGAAGTCCCGACCGGTGACTTCCACAGGTGCTTCGCGTAGGCGAACGTGCGGTCGTACTCCACCAGCGCGGGCAGCTGCTCCGGCACCCGCGGCGGCAAGATTAGCTCGGTGCGGCCCTGACCACCGGTCGCGTGCAGCAGACCCCGCAGCTCCTCGGACAGGACCGGGAAGCCGCCCGCCCACTTGCCGGTGGTCGGGATGGTGCGCGACCACAGGTCCCGGCCGGTCTGCGACGGCGAGCCCATCAACACCGCGTCGTCCCAGTGCCGGCGCAGCGCCTGCCACAGCAGCCGGAACGCGTCCCGGCAGGTGACGACGTCGGCGCCGTCCGCGTCGAACCACTCCCCCATGCTGCGGATCTCGGTGGTGCCGCTGTCGGGCGCGGCGGCCGGGGCGTAGCGGCCGACCGGCTGGCGCTGGTGGACGAAGTGCCCGGCCAGCCTGTCCCGGCCCGTGCCGACGGCGGTGGTCCACCGCTCGCTCGGGGTGTTCAGCCACGCGGCGACCGCGTCCTTGAGCGTGCTGTAGCGCTCGGCACCGTCGTGCCACGGGGCGCCGGCGGTGATGTAGATCCGCTCGGTACCGGGCGCAGCGTGCAGGACGGCGTCCAGGATCTCGCCCGGGGTGCGGGCGCCGAGGTCGACCCGGACGACCTGGTCGCGGACCGCAAGCATCCCGGCCGCGGCGTCCAGGAACACCGTGGAGCGGGCCTGCTGGACGAAGTTCGGGCGCTTCGAGGCCAGGCCGCTGGTGACGGCCTCGAACCGGGCACCGGCCGGGCCCTCCGGGAGAGACGGCAGCTCGCGCGGACCGGCCTCGACCACCGGAGGCACCGGGGCAGCGACCGGAGCGACCGAGGCTGCCGGGACGACCGGCACGGCAATAGCTGGCGCGGCTGGGGCTGGCTGCTCGGCGACGGCCTGGTCCTCGACCTCGGCGGGGGCCGGCTGCTCGACGACGGGGGCCGGGCGAGTCAGGACCGGGGCCACCGCGGCGGGCTCGGCGACCGGCTCCGCCTTCGGCACCACGACGGGCGCGGGCACAGCAGTGGCGGCCTGGTCCTCGACCTTCGCGGTCCGGACGGCGGCCGGAGTCGGGTCCAGCAGCGGGGCGATCCGCACGACGTCGCCGACCGACAGCCCGGAGGCCTTCGCGATGGCCGGCGCCTGGGCGCCCTCGTACCCCGCGAGTTCGCTGATCCGGCGGGCGCGCTGCTGGTTGAGCTTGTCGAGCGCGGCCTGCGCGGCCACGACCGTCTTCTCGGCCTTGCCGATCTCCTCGCGCAGCGGGCGCAGCTCGGCGACCTTCGCGGTGTACGTCTTGCGGTCCATCAGACTCTCACTCTCCTTCCGTGGTGTCGGTGCTGGTGTCGATGCCGAGGGGGCGGGCCTGGCGGGCGAGGGTGAGCCAGCCGTCCGGACCCCGGGTGCCGTGGATGTCGGCCAGGCCCGCGAGCAGGAAGGCGTACGCGCCGCGCCTCGGGGCCCGGGGCTGGGCGGTACCGGCCTCCCACTTGGCGAAGGTCTCCCGCCGGGTGTCCAGGGCCGCCGCCACCTCGACCTGGGTCAGGCCGGCCGCCTTGCGCAGCCGCTCCCGCTCGACGGGTTCCGGCAGATCCCCGCCGTCCCTCGCCTTGGCCAGCAATGCGTCGACCGCCGCAAAGATCTCACTCATCACATACCTCCACGCAAGAAAGATAGCATAGAACATCTCATGTAGCGCAGCAGTATTAATCGCACATGCATAGCAGGATGACCGCATTAGGTGCGCATACATCGTGGGTGGGTCTGCTGCCGCCGCTCGGGCCCGGCCACCGCGTGATAGTCGGGCCGACCGGCCTACTCGGTCGCGGCCTTCGGTCGGGCCCGGCAGCAGCCGCAGCCGGGCGGCGGCGCAGCAGGCGGATTGCGGCGACCACGTTCGCTCCGCCCGGAACGGCGAAACGGGGAGTCCAAGCGACGGGCAGGCGAACCGGTTCTGCAGTGAAAGCCGTCCCCCAGCCGGGTGAGAGCGCGGACAACGCTGCCGTGCGCCGCGGGCCGGGCCTGGTAGACCCGATGCGTGATCAAGCACCTGCTGCGGGCCGCGCCCGTGCTCGCCCTGGCCGTTGTCAGCCTCGCCGCCCCTGCCTCCGCCGCTCCCGCGCCCGCGTGGGCGGCCCAAGCCCGTTCGACCGCGGCCACCCCTCGCATTGCCCCCTCCTCCGCGGCGAACGTGCCACTGTTCCAGGCACTGTCCTGGATCGAGGAGGCTCCGGAAGGCACACGGGACGGCTACAGCCGAGAGCAGTTCAAGCACTGGAACAAGGGCCTCAACCCCACGGACGGCTGCGACACCCGCAAGGAGGTCATCCTGTCCGAGGCGCTGGAGGCACCCGAGATCGGGCCGAAGTGCGTGCTGACGGGCGGACGGTGGTGGTCGGAGTACGACCAGAAGTGGATCACTTCGGCGAAGGACCTGGACGTCGACCACATGGTCCCGCTCGCCGAGGCATGGGACTCGGGGGCGGCCACCTGGACGGCGGCGCGCCGTGAAGCGTACGCCAACGACCAGGGCGCGCCGAACAGCCTGATCGCGGTCTCCGGGAGCTCCAACCGCTCCAAGGCGGACAAGGATCCGGCGGACTGGCTTCCCGTGCCGGACGACCGGTGCAAGTACACCGTCGACTGGGTGGCCGACAAGCTCCGCTGGCGGCTGACTGCCGACGCCGGCGAGCACGAGGCACTCTCCCGGCTTGCCGAATCCTGCCCGACCGCCACCGTCAGCTACGACCAGGTTCCCTGACTGCCAGGGCTTCCCAGCCTCACTCGCCACCATCCATCAGGTCACGCGGAGGGTGGCCGGTTGTACCGGTCGGCTTGGCCGCCCTCCGCACCGGCCACCACCGAGATCCTCCGCGCCTGCCCGGTCCGCGCCACCCGCCGGTTGATGACCCTCCTGAGCCCGAGGTCCGTGTCCACGAAAGCTGCTGCGCTTCATCCAACGGATCCGCCAGACCGCTCACAGTCGCCGCCGCGGAAAGGATGGGACTGGCGAGCGCAGTGTGCCCCACTGTCAGATCGTTCCCGGTTTCCAGCCGTCGCCAGTCCCTCTGCCTTTCCCTACGCTCCCCCAGCACCGTCGGCCAGAGCTCCACGACCGTGTCCGCACCGAGACCAAGCAGGGCCCGGGGTCCGAGAAGCGGCTGCGGCAAATCGGCACCAGACTCAAGGGGCAGGTCGCCGAGCCGATGGGTGAGAACGCCGGCTTGGAGGACCGGGTCACCGGGGCCGGCCTCAAGGCTGAACTGCGCGCACGGCACGTCACGACCGTGGGTGCGGCCGCCAGGCCGGCGCTGTCGATCAGGGCTTGGGTGGTGGCGTGCCGCCGGAGGCGCTGACGGTGAAGGCGTCCTGATCGATGATCCGCTGGTTGCCGTAGAGGAGGCCGAGCAGATTGCCGCCTGCGGAGTTCTGCTTTCCGTCGATCATGCAGACGCTGTATCCGGTCGGTGCGGTGATGATCGTCAGGTCCGGGATGTGGCAGTTCTCGTGGACGGTCCGGCCGGGGCCGTTCGTGAGGGCTGCGCCCTCGTAGGTGGAGGCGAAGGGGTACTCGTCGCATTCCCTGTCCGGAAGACGCCGGCCGTCGCGCACCTTGCCCTTCCCGGGGCAGGACGTTTGGCGGTTGAAGTCCCGCCTCCTCTTTTCGGCCAGGCGGTGCAGCGGACGCCCGACGGCGCCGGGCAGTCCGGACCGGATGGCCTCCTGGACATGTCCGGTTTGCTCCGGGATCGATCCGGTCAGTTCGAGTTGGGGGGTGACGTAGGGGACCACACAGCCTTGCCGGTATCCGGCCCTGCTGGCCTTCAGGGTGGAATCGCAGCGGAACCCCGTATACCGCACGGTGGCCTCGGTGGTGGGCGTGACGTCCGGTGAGAGGTTTCCGAGACTCCAGACGATCTTCAAGTCGGTGTTCCACACGGCTTGGTCCGCCGCGGACTGCTCCTTCCACTTGAGGATGACCACCTTGGTCTCCTTGGGCTTGAGCACCTTCCCGCTGGCCGGGCCGTCGATGCTGTAGGCGTCGGTGCCGTGGCCGGCGTAGTCCGGCTGGTACTGAAAGGTCGGGGTACCGACGGTGCCGGTGAACTCGCCGAACTCCACTCGCAGTTCCTGGTTCATCTCCCCGGACCTGTGCGAACTCAGGATGCCCGTCTTCACGACGAAGGGGATCGCTCCCACCTGAGAACCCTTGGTGTCGTAGACGACGACTGTGCCGCGCTCCACCGAACAGGCGTTCTTCCTGGTGGCCCGCCACACTCCGTCCCAGGGGGCGTAGGTGCACCAGCCGGGAACGAAGGAGGCCTGGTCGTCCGGCCCGTCGATGACCGGATCGTCGTCCTCTGCGGCGCGCGGCGCGGAGGCGGCCGTCTCCTGGATGCAGGACCTTCCGCTCGTGCACGGGGCCAGGCTGATCGCCTTGTCCTGTGTGATCGGCGCGCCCTCGCCGAGCCGGGCGTCCGCGGCGAATTCCGGCCAGGTCACCGGCCTGGTGTCGTCGACGGTGGGTTCCGCATCCCCGCCCTCGGGATCCGACGCGGCCGCCGGGTCGGTGGGAAAGCCCATGGTGCCAAACTGGAAGTCCTGGTCCCAGGAGGAACCACGGGGCCGCTGGTCGGCGACGGGATAGCCGTACGGGCCGCGTTCGTAGCCGGACAGGGACCACTTGTCGAGCAGCCCCCCGCTGACCGGGTGCGCGCCGTAGGCGCCGGTCCAGTAGATCATCCCGTGCTCGAAGCGGGTGGCCCGTCCGATGCCGTCCGGGGTGCCGAACTCGTCGCTGACCGGGTAGCCGAGGTAACCGCCCTCCCAGCCCGCCTCGCCCCACTTGTCGCGGATGGCGCCGAGCACCGCGTAGGCCTCGTTGAGCTTCCAGTAGACGGTGCCGTGCTCGAAGTACTGGCGCCGGCCGATGCCGTCCGGGTTCACGGCCTCGTCGGAGGTGGGGTAGCCGAGCGGGCCGGCCTCGTAGCCGTTGCGGGCCCAGGCCGCGAAGAAGTGGTTCACCACCGGGTGGGCGCCGCCTTGCGGGGACCAGTAGATGGGGCCGTTGACGAACTCGGTGCGCTTGCCGGACCCGTCCGGGTTGGTGAGCTCGTCGGACTTCGGGAAGGACAGGAAGCTGTTCGGGCCGCCGAGTTCGTTGTACTTGTCGCGGATCGCCCCGCACACCTCGTACGGCGCCGGCCAGTACACCTGGCAGCCGGGAGCGGCGTCCCGCCGGGCCTCCAGGGTTTCGGCCCGGTCGGCGTCGGCCTTGCTGAAGCCGCGCGGCACGGCCTCGTGGTCCGAACGCATCTGCCCGGGCGTCACCTGGCTTTTCGGGGCCCGGGTCGCCCGCCAGCCGGACGGGGCAGGAGCAGCGTTGGCGACGGTGATCCCACCGATCATCGTGACCGCCATGACCACAGGTAGCAGCAGGCGCCGTACGAACACCAGTGATCCCCTCCCCCGATTCCGCGGCGGACCGGCTCCGCCGCCCGAGGACAGTAGATCGCTCGTACACTGTCCATGACAGTCCCTCACACGGGTGAACCTCCGCGTATCAGGCACGTTTCGCCTGACACACCACACAGCCGGCGACGCGTAGACCCAGGTTTCCCAGCGGGCCGCCGGTCCCCGTCACCCGTACGTCCGGCCCTGTCCCGGGCCGTCCGAAGCCCGACCATCTCCAAGTCCGTGCCGCCGCGCTCGGCCTTGTATTACCGCTGCGCCTCGACGCCCCCGGGACTCAACAAGCGGAGCCGATCCAGGCGATCAGCACAGCACCGTTCACGAGCCGGCCGTCAGTCGCCACTGGGCTGGGCGATCGCGAGGATCTCGGCGCGCACGGCGGCCGCCTCGGTGCCGGTCAGGGCTGCGATCTCTTCTGCGGGGACGGAGAGGGCGAAGTGCAGGAGCACGATGTCCTGCTGGCGGGAACCGAGGTGTGCCACGGGGCGTAGCGAGCCGGGGCTGGCCAGGAGGCATACCCGGTGGCGGAAGGCCTGCCAGGCGTGTGCGGCCGGGTTTGCGGTGCCGAGGAGGTGGGGCCATTCGTCTGCGAGGTAGCCGTGGGCTGCGCGCAGTGCGAGTTGTGCGTCGGCGGGGGCGAGGAGGAGGTTGGCGTAGTCGAGGTAGCGGTGGCGGTGGATGTCGTAGAGGGCTTGCAGGCCGAGTGTGTGGTCGGGGCGCGGTTCGGTGGTGGAGGTGCTGGCGCGGGGAGGTGTGGCGGGCATGGTGTCCCTCCGGGGCGGGGCGGCTTTCGGGTGGGTTCGCTGGCCGGGCGGCAGCTGGGTGCGGCTACCGCCCGGCCGGCGCGGGGGTCAGCCGAAGACGGCCGGCACGGTGGAGTGGGAGGCGCCATGTTCGGGAGTCCAGTACGGGTCCCGGGCCACCTGGACGTGCTCCCACAGTGGGCGTACGACGTCGGCGTCGGCGTTGAGCGCGTCGACGACCTTGTCGATGACGGGCCAGTCGGGTACGGGTGCGATGGCGGTCTGCTCGTCGAGGAGGCCGGTGACGTCGCGTGGGGTGAGGGGTCCGTTGGCCCGTTCGCACATGAGGGTGGGGGGCGGGCTGAAGGCGGCCAGGTGCAGTCCGCGCAGCGCCGAGCGCAGGGTGGCCAGGGCCTCGGCGAGGAGCTGGGTGTCGTTGCGGCGGATGACGGGGGGTTGTGGGCGGGCGCCTCGGGCGGTCTCCCACAGGATGCGCAGGTCGTCGGGGTTGCCGCGGCAGGTCGTGGTCATGGCGCGGGTGACGGGCCAGGAGGGCATCTTGTGCCCGGACAGGACCCGGCAGATGTAGGAGGGGGACACGTCGGCGGCCTTCGACATCGTCTTGATGGTGGCGCCCGAGGTCCGGTGGAGGTGGGACAGGGCCCGGGAGAGCTGGGCAGTGTCGCGGCGTTCGGTTCCGCGGCCCGGTGGCGCGTCGTCCTCGGGTGCCGGGTCGTCGGTGTCGGGCTCGCCTGCGGCGCCTTCGTGGTCCTGGCTCTCGACGGCTGCGGGGTGGGCGAAGACCGCCGCGAGGCTGGCCTCGATCGCCAGGCGGAAGGCGGGCTGCTGGGAGCGTGTTCGCAGGATTCGCGCGGAGCGTCGGCGGCGCAGGTACTCCTCGGTGTAGCGGCGCCCGGCGGCCTTCGGGGTCATGTGGAGCGTGCCGCCGATCACCTCCCAGGAGTGCTTCTGGTGGCGGGCTTGGCGGACCGCGTGCGCTTTGAGGTCTTCCAGGTCCTGCTCGATCAGCGTGATCTGCGCGAGCACCCTCAGGGGCTGGCGCATGCGGGTCAGGCGGTCGATCTCCTCGCCTCGTTCGGCGACGGCGCGGGAGGCGCCTGCCGCTCCCGCGTCCCGGGTGAGCACCAGCTTGCCCAGCTTCTTGTCCCTGCGGCTGGTGCTGGTGCCCGCACGGCGGCATTCCTCGGTGCAGTACTGGGGGGTCCGGCCGCGGTTGCGGGGGCGCGGGAAGGTCGCGTTGCACCGTCGGCAGGTCAGGTTCATCGTCATCGTGGTGGGTCTCCTGGCCCGGCCGCGTCCCGGGACGGGGCGCGCGGCGCGCGGGCATCTGTGGGGTCGTAACGCCCCGCGGATGGTGCGGGGGAAACACTCCGGCGGGCAGCCGGCGGGCCGGGGTCGGGCCGCCGTATCGGAGGGGATCCGGTACGGCGGCCCGGCCGCTCACAGCCGGGCTGTGGTGCCCAGCCGCAGGTAGGAGCCGCTCAGCCAGGGCAGAAGACCAAGCAGGGCCAGGGCCGGGGGCACGCCGTCGACCGTGGGTGCAAGCAGCAGCGGCGCGGCCAGCGCCGCGTTGGCGCCGTTGAGCCGGATGTTCACCACCAGGTCAACGGTCAAGCGGCGGCCCGTGGTTTGGAGACCCGCCGAACGCGGGATGTTACGGTCGGTCCCACCGTCCGGCGGTACCGGTGTACTGGCGGACTTGCTGCGGAGCGCGGACATCTGTCCTCCTCAAACGACGTGGCGAGGGAAGGCGGTGCCCCGGCATGCAGTTTTGGACGACCGGCTGCCGGGGCCCGCAAACCGCGACAGTAGTGGGCAGGACACGGACAGTGGTAGCCGCGCAGGCCATAAATGCGATTCCCCGTCATATCCGTTAACCTGCGCCTATTTTCGACCGCGGCTCCCCGCCGATCCATACAGGATCAGCCGCCCCAGGGACGCAATCGGGCACCAATGCTCACCACCGATCGCCCGGGCGCTCTGCCTCCCTGGAGCCCCCGTGCCGCGCACCCGCGACTACACCGACGCGGCCACTGACACGCTCCCCGGAACTTCGGCCGTTCCGTCGGAATCGGCCACCGGGCTGAGCCCGCCACCCGAGTCCGGCAATCCACAACTCCGCGCTGCGCGCCCGGACTGCCGACCCCCGCCCGGTCACGGTCACAGTCACCCGCCCACCCGCCCACCCGCCCCCCACCCGTCCCCGCCTCCGTGCGGGAGCAGCGGGGCGAGCGGTTCCAGGACCGGCAGGACGGTGGCCCGGGCCTGCTGGGCGCGGGTCGCCGGGGAGGTGGCGTCCAGCAGGGCGGCGAGCCGTTCGATGCTGTCGACGTGTGCCTGGTTGCGGACGGCTTCGAGGCCGGTCACCGGGCCTCCCGATCGGGGGCGGCCGCGGCCGGTGCCGGGCCCTGCTCGCCGGGCCGGGCGGGCGTGGTGTCGGCCGGAACGGGCTGCAGCACTGCGGTGTCGGCGATCACCCAGGCGGCCTGTGCGTCCTCGCCCCAGCGCACGTGGGCGATCCACGGTCCGGGGCCGGGGCGGCGGCGGGCGGTGACGAGGCCGGAGTGCCACCGGCCCGCGGTGCGGACCCAGGC
>NZ_JBHJUK010000055.1:0-52426 GCF_042266225.1 Kitasatospora sp. NPDC056181 | reverse complement strand
GTACAGCGAGGCGACCACCGAGTACTGCGCGTGGGTGAGGCCCAGCGGGGCCACCGCGCGATCGACCGCGACCCGCCACTTGTTGGCGAGCCGCCACACCAGGAAGCCGGGCGTTGCGCCCGTGGAACCCTTGCTCATGGCAAATAGCGTACATGGCTACTATGTCCATGGCTACTGTTTTCGGGCTCTCGCCTCCGTGTCCCGGCTGCTGCCGGGCCGGTCGTCGGGGACGATCCTCCGGGACTTCACCAGCCTGTCCGGTGGGGGCTCGTGCGGGCACCGGGCAGGCGGAGACCCGGGCCGGCGTTCACCGCACGTCGCCGCCCGGCTCGGAGCCGCCCATGTCGAGCCGGAAGGGCGGGTACTCGTCGGTCATCAGGGCCGCGTAGGCGGCGACCCTGATAGCCCAACGGTTGAGGCCGACGATCAGGTCGAACAGGTCGCGGTGATACGTGCCCGTGAACGCCAGGCCGACGGCGGAGATCAGCACCAGCAGGCCGATCAGCCCGGAACCGTACCAGCCCTCGTGCCAGCCGCCGCTGAAGACGCCGACCACCAGGTACTGCGGAATGGCGAGCAGCCACCACTTGACCAGCACCAGCCCCCGGGACAGCCGCTCGGGGTACGCGACGTCGAGCCGCGCCGGGTAGTCCGGCTCGGCACGCAGGCTGAACGGCGGGTAGCGGTCGGTGCCCAGCGCGCCGTACGCGTAGTAGGAGACCCGCCAGCTCCAGCGCAGGACGCCGAGGTTGAAGTCGAACAGGGGGCGCGGGTAGCGCTCGGTGAAGAGGATCGCGAAGAAGGCGACCACCGTCACCAGGACGAAGGCGATCCAGAGGAAGGCCAGCACCACGAGGTGGGGGATCACCAGGATCCACTTCACGAGCCACAGCCAGCGCGAGAGCGGGGTGTCCAGCGCTGCCGTCAGCCGGACCGGCCGGTAGGTGGTGGGGGTGGCCATGGCGCGGCCTCCTGACCCTTGCGGACGTGCGTGCCTTGCGGACGTGGCCTTGCGGACGTGCGTGCCTTGCGGACATGCGTGCAACACGTGCCTACCCGGGCGGCCGGTCGGCCGGGCGAACCCGTCCCGGCCGTCCTGCAGTGCGCATCCCTGCAGGGCGCGGAGAAGCTCCTTCCTCCAGCCTGCTCCGGGAACACGGGCGACGCCAACGGCGGGCGCACTCGCACCGGACCGGTGGCGCAACGGCTTCATTCGTACGGAACGACCGCGACCGGGCACTGCACGTGGTGGATGGCGGCGTGCGCCACCGGCCCGAGGTGCGCACCGATCGGCGCCCGACGGACACGGCGGCCGACCACCAGGAGGTCCGCGCCGGCGGCGGCCTCGACGACGGTGGCCGCGGCGTGGCCGCGCACGAGTTCCGCGTTCACGGTCACCTGCGGCCGGCGCGACCGCCAGGGTGACAGCGTGTCCGCGAACTCGTGCTGCTCGGCGGCCGACAACTCCGCGTCCATGCTGCCGATCGCGGCGAAGGCCATGTACTCGCTGCCGGTGGGCGGCATCCAGGCGTGGACCGCCCGGAGCGGCGCCGAGCGCAGCCGGGCGGCCTCGAAGGCGAAGGCGATGACGTCGTCGCAGGCGTGCCGGAGATCGAGGCCGAGCACGACATCGCCCTGCGCCGAGGCATCCGGCGTGGGACCGCCCGTCGCCGAGGCGTCCGTCGTGGGACCGCCCGTCGTGGGACCGCTCTCCTCTGCCCGGACCAGCACCACCGGGCAGGCTGCCCGCCGCAGTACCTCCTGGCTGACGGATCCGACGAGGTAGCCGCGGAGTGTGCCGAGCCCCCGTGAGCCGAGAACCAGCATGGCGGCGTTCCGGCCGGCCGCCTCCAGGGCCTCGGCCGGCTCCTCGGGGACGTGGGCCGAGGTGACCTGGGCGCCCGAGGCGAGCACGGCCCGGAGCTCCTCCTCCTTGGCCGCCAGCCTCTGCCGACTCCAGGCGATCGCGTCGTCGGTGCCGAGGACATCGTTCCTGCGCCACGGCCAGGCCTCGACGAGTTCGAGCGGCAGCCCGCGGAGGACCGCCTCACGGGCGGCCCAGCCGGTCGCTGCCACGCTCTCGGGCGAGCCGTCGAAGCCCACCACGATCGGTCCGTTCATGCCGACCTCCGGTGTCGGGAAGGGGACTCCCGGTGCGGTGAGCGATCGCCCCGGCAGGGCGGGCCCCGGCGCCCGTCGGCCAGCCGGCCGGTCCGGAGGCCGAGAGCGTGCACCACGATCCCCTGATGTCAGGCGGGTTCCTCGGTGTCAGGCGGAGCCGGACCGGTCGTTCGCGGTCGCGTCCGTCATCCCCGCCCGGAGCAGCATGTGCCCGAGCTCGACCAGGGCGCGCCCGGCCGCGTACTCGTCGCCGATCTCCGGTACGGGCGGGTCGTGCGGGTTGCGGTGGGCCTCGGTGCGGCTCTCCAGCGTGTTGTCGCCGGTGTCCAGCACGGCGTGGACCTTGGTGACGTCACCCTCCTCGAAGAGGTCCAGTCGCAGTTCCCAGCGCCTGGTACGGACGGGGCCTGAAGCGGCGCTCGCGTTCATGGGCGGTTCTCCTCACGGACGGAGGCGGCTTCGGCCGACCGGTTGGTCGGCCTGCCGGCCGCCTCCCGCACTTCCATGGTGGGCCGAGTGGAGTGCACCGGCACGGGGAGGCCCGCGATCGACGTCAGCGGCGGACATCCGCCTCCGTGCTCCGGCCGGCGGAGGTCAGCGGATCAGCACCCGCTCGCCGGAGCGGGGCACCACGGCCGTCCAGCCGAGCTCGCGGTCGATCCGGTCGCGCAGGGCCTCGGAGCCCTCGGGCTCGCCGTGGACGAGGTACACCGCGCTCGGCGGCGCGGCCGGGCGCAGCCAGTCGATGATCTCGGCGGCGTCGGCGTGCGCGGAGAAGGCGGGGACGTTGACGATCTTGGCGCGCACCGGCACGTACGTCCCGTACATCTTCAGTGTGCGGGCGCCGTTCACGAGGTCCCGGGCGCGGGTGCCCTCGGCGGCGTAGCCGACCACGACGACGGTGTTGCGGACGTCGGGCAGCAGGTGGCGCAGGTGGTGGACGACCCGGCCGCCGGTGGCCATGCCGGAGGCGGACACGATGACCGCAGGAGCGTGGGCGCGGTCCAGGGCGAGCGAGTCCTGGAGCGAGTGGATCAGGGTGAACGGCGCCGGGTCCAGGGCGGCGGGGCCCCGGGCCAGGACGTCCGGCCGCAGCTGGTCCGAGCCCGAGGCGAAGGCCTCGCGGTAGATCTGAAGGGTCGCGAGCGCCATCGGGCTGTCCACGTACACGGGGACGCCGGCCGGCAGCCGGCCCGTGCGGCGCAGTTCGGCGAGCTGGTGCAGCACCACCTCGGTGCGGTCGACCGCGAACGAGGGGATGACGACGGTCCCGCCGCGTGCCAGGGTCCGTTCCAGCGCCTGGGCGAACCACTCGCGGGCCGCCGTCTCCTCGTGGTGCCGGTGGCCGTACGTCGACTCCATCAGCAGCACGTCGGCGCCGGTGAAGGGTTCGGGCGGGCGCAGCAGCGGGTGGACGGGGCGGCCGAGGTCGCCGCTGGCGGCCAGGGTGCGGCCGTCCTCCAGGGTGAGGTGGGCCCAGGCGGACCCGAGGATGTGCCCGGCGCGGTGCAGCCGGAGCACGATCCCGGCGGTGATCTCGACGTCGGTGTCCAGCGGGACGGGGTCGAACATCCTCAGCGCGTTCTCGACGTCCTCGTCGTCGTAGAGCGGTTCGGCGGGCCGGTGTTTGGACCACCCGTGCGTGTTGGCGTGCTCCGCCTCCTCGCGGAGCAGGTGGGCGCTGTCGCGCAGGATCAGCTCTGCGATCCGGGCGGTGTCGGGGGTGGTGAGCACCGGCCCGCGGAAGCCGTCGCGGACGAGGCGGGGCAGGTAGCCGCAGTGGTCCAGGTGGGCGTGGGTGAGGACGACGGCCCGGACGTCGGCCGGGTCCAGCGGCAGCGGGCGCCGGTTGCGGCGGCGCAGTTCGGCCAGGCCCTGGAACAGGCCGCAGTCGACCATCAGGCGGGCGTGGTCGGTCTCGACCAGGAACTTGCTGCCGGTGACGGTGCCCACGCCGCCGAGGAAGGTCAGCAGGCCCGGCCTGGGCTGCGGCCGGGGCCCGCCGCTGTCCGTGGTCATGACGCCTCCGTCGAGGTCGGGTTCTCCCATCCTCACCCTCACCGGCCGCGTTGTCCTGGGCCGAAGCGGCCCGGTCGACCTGGTCCGGTCGGCCCTGTGCGCAGGCGTGCGACAGGCGGAGAGTGAAGGCGGGACCCTCCCTACGGGCCCGTTCGAGGAGGAGCTTCGAGGAGGAGCTTCGAGGAGGAGTGAGGACGATGCAGCACCGCAGCGTCAACGACGTGATGACCCGTGAGGTCGTCACCGCCCGGCCCGACACGCCGTTCAAGGAGATCGCGGCGCTGTTCCACCGCAACGACATCACCGCGATCCCGGTGCTCGACGACCAGGACCGCCCGCTCGGGATGGTGTCCGAGGCCGACCTGATCCGCAAGGAGGCCGTCCTGCCTGACCCGGAGGGCCGCTACCCCGGTCGCTGGCTGGACGCGAAGGACCGCGCCCGTGCCGAGGCGGAGACCGCCGGCGGGCTGATGACCAGCCCCGCCGTCACCGCCCGCCCCGGTTGGTCGGTGCCCGAAGCGGCCCGGGCCATGGACAAGCACAGGGTCAAGCGCCTGCCCGTGATCGACGAGGCCGGCCGCCTGGTCGGCATCGTCAGCCGCAGGGACCTGCTCCAGGTCTTCCTACGCCACGACGCCGCCATCCGCGAGGAGATCGCGCACGACGTGCTGGGCCAGACCCTCTGGCTGGCGCCCGGCGACGTCCGGGTGACGGTGCACGACGGCGTGGCCACCCTGGAGGGGCGGCTTCCCCGCCGCAGCCTCATCCCGATCGCCGAACAGCTCTGCCGCGCCGTCGACGGCGTGGTCGCCGTCCACGCCACGCTCGACTGGACGGAGGACGACACCGGCCCCCGGCTCGAACACCCCCGCGCCTACCACGCCGCTTCGTAGGAGACCACCGTGACCAGCACACCGAGTACCGTCGCCGACGTCATGACCCACGCGGTGGTCGCCGTCGGCCGCGACGCGGACTTCCGCGAGATCGCCGAGACCCTCCGGCGCTGGCAGGTCAGCGCGGTCCCCGTCCTGACCGGCGACGGCCGGGTGATCGGCGTGGTTTCCGAGGCCGACCTGCTCACCACCCGCGACCGGGACGGCGAGCGTGCCGACGCCCTGACCGCCGGGCGGATGATGTCCGTCCCCGCCGTCACGGTCCACCCCGGCAGCCCGTTCGGCGAGGCGGCCCGGGCGATGGCCCGTGGCCACCTCAAGCGGCTTCCGGTGGTCGACGAGGAGGACTACCTGGTCGGCATCGTCAGCCGGGGCGACCTGCTGAAGGTCTACCTCGGCGACGACCGCGAACTCGCCGACCGGGTGCGTTTCGAACTGGTCGCCACGCTCGGCCCGGCCGCCCCGGTCGACACCGACGTCCGGTGCGAGGACGGCCGGATCACCCTGTCCGGTGACCTGCCCGACGCCGTCTCCGCACCGGTCCTGGAGCGTTTGGTGCGGTCCGTGCCCGGCGTGGTCGGTGTCGAACTGCGACTCGCCGCACCGGCCTGACCGCGGAGGCAGCCGTACGGGCGGCTGGCTCTCGTGCTCGCGCAGCGCCGCCATCTTGATGTCGAAGGTCGCGCGGTGGTGTCCACGATCACGTCGGCGCGCACCGGTTCGTCGAAGGTGAGCGAGTTGTAGCGCGGCGCTGTCGACCTTCTCTGGTGTGGCATGTGTGGCAGGGGCCAGTCGGATCGATGCTCAACGGCAAGGACGATGTCTGTGTTCCCCGCTCGGGCTTGTGTGGTGCTCGCGGAGCACCTTGGCGTCGGGCCGGGCGCGCTGTTCTGCGGCCTTCCTGACGGCGTGGAGCGTGCCACGCAGGACGACGCCGACGCCGGGGGAGACGAGCGCCCAATAGCGGCCGAAGCGGTCGTCGGCCGCGGGGTCGGTGCAGGCGGTTCGGGCCTCGTAGGTGAGCAGCGACCGGTGGGTGCCGTAGGAGTGGACGACGAGAGCGGCTGCCATCTTCGCCCAGCCCGACTCGTCGAACGGCGTGAAGTCCTGCGATCCGACCCGGCGCCATTCGATCGAGGCCTGCCACGGCTTTCCGACCGCCCCGAAGACGAGCTCGCGTCCCGGATTCTCGCCGAGAGCCACCCAGGGCTGATCGCCCCAGGCTTCCCCGGGGGTATCGAAGAGGTCGGCCACCCGCAGAGTCGGCGGGGTCGGTTCGGGTCGGCCGCGGAGCCGGTCCGGAAGTCCGCGTGCCCACATGGCCGCGTTGAGGAGCGGTGAGTGGACGGTGAGCAGGTCCAGTGTTCGGGCGGCTTCGTAAGTGACGGGCGGTGCGGCGGCGATGGCCACACTTTCGAGGCGGGAGTACCCGAACTCGGGCAGCACGCCGTCCAGGAGCAACTGCGTACCAGTGGGATCGGCAGTCGAGTCGGCGTACATCGCGGCCTCCGGGGGACGGGCGGTCCTGCGGTCACGAGGCGCGGCCGAGCCGCGTGCGCAGGTTGTGGAACTGGCGGGTCTGCATGATGAAGTGCGCGGGTTCGCCGAACAGCAGGTCGAACGGCCAGGTGAACCGTCGTGGTCTGCTCAAGCCGCGCGTACGGACCACCAGACGGGTCCCGCCACCGGGTACGGGCCGGAGGTGGAAGCCCCAGACACCGTCCATGTAGGCGCGGGGCAGAGGAGTGGAGCGGGCGTCGAAGGAGTGTCCGGACGGCAGCTCCAGGTTCGACTGCAGCACCAACGTCTGCTCGGGCTCCAGGAGCGCCACGGTGAACCAGGACTGGCCGTCCGGTGCCGCGATCAGACGCTGCCCCTCCTCCAGGCTCTGCCACGCGGGCACGATCACGTCGGCGCTCGGTTCACCCATGTGGTCCAACCTGTCCCAGCTGTACCAGCCTGCGCGGTCGCCTCCCATCTGCACCAGCCAGGGCCAGACCTGTTCCGGTGGCGCGGGGAGGGTCGTGGCCATGGTCGAGGAACTGTCGGCCTCGGGGACGAGATCATCGCCGGGGTAGCCGCGCGCCGCCTCGTCGGGGGTCGCGCCCCAGGTCAGCATCCTCGGCCGCAGGATCACGCCGTGCAGGGCCAGGGCTACCACGGCGGTGGCGACGGCGGCCGGCCCGAGGGCAAGTCGGTGTCCGCTCATACTCCGAGCGTTGCTCTCCCCACTCGGTGACGCCACCGGGCAGCGGAAGGTCCGTCCCGGGCGCGGGCCGACGCGCTGGGCACCAGCACCGCCGTGGGGGCGCCCCTCCGCCGATGGACGAGGCCGGCACTGCGGACATCCTCGGCGGTGTGGAATTCCACCCTGTGTCCCTCAGATCAGCGCTGGCCAGGGGCTCCGACGACCAGCGAAAGCTCTACTCGGCAGCCGAGCTCATTGCCCGCGCCGCCGACCTTCTCAGTGAGTCGGCCGAACTCGTACACGACAACGAGCGCCGATGGCGTATCTTCGGCGCTCGGATTGCCGACCTCGGCGACTCGCCCCCGGCGTGCCCTCCGGGCCCGGCACATCAGGGCTGAACCGTACCCCCGGAGGGCGGCAGGACTTCCGTCGGCAAGTCGGTGGAGCTGCTCGGCCGGTACGCGCCGGGGCTTCCACTCCGGGGCAGCTCTGAAGTGTTGCCACCGTGCGCGGGGTTCGGGTACCAGTCGGCCGGGCCGCTCGGCGTGAGGTGGCGGGGCAGGCCGTCGGTCCAGCGCTTGGTGCCGTCGGGCAGGACGGCGAGGGCCTCGACGCCGGGCCGGCGGGAGGCCCAGGCGAGGGCGCGGTCCGGGCCCATGGCGAAGGCGGCGGTGGTCCAGGCGTCGGTGCGGGCGATTCCGGTGCCCGGGCCGGTGATCAGGGTCAGTGAGGCCAGGCCGGTCACGGGGCACCCGGTGTGCGGGTCCAGGATGTGCGGTCCGCGCTCGGCGGTGCCGGATGTGGCCACCGCGAGGCCGCTGCCGCCCAGGACGGCGGCGAGCCGGCCCTGCCGCAGCGGGTGGGCGATGCCGATCCGCCACGGGCCGCCCGCGGTCTGGACGTCGCCGCCGCCGCTGACGCAGAACTGCCGGGATCCGGCGGCGTGGAGCATCCGGGCTGCCTCCTCGACCGCCCAGCCCTTGACCCAGCCGCTGGGGTCGAGTCGGCCGCCGGGCCGGTCGGTGAAGTAGCCGTCGGTCTCCTCGGCGACTTCGCGGCAGGCCGTGTGCACCTGGCGGACCTCCGGGGCGCAGCTGTCGAGGTCGAGTTCGCCGCGGTCGAGGCGGCTGATGTCGCTGTCCGTCCGGTAGGTGGAGAAGACCGCGTCGATTCGCTGCAGCCGGTCGGTGATGTCCCGGAACACCGCCGGGGTGTCCGGGCCGGGGTCGCGGACGACGATCGAGAAGACGGTGCCCATGACCGGTTCGGTGTGGCGGAGCACGGCAGCTCAGCGCCCAGCCCGGTCGAGGGCGCTCTGCAGGGAACGAATGTAGCCCTGGCTGGTGAAGGTGGCGCCGCTGACCACGTCGATCCCGGCGCTCTGGGCGGCTATCGCCTCCTGGTTGAGCAGCGGCAGGGCAGAGCTGTTGATCTCCCGGTCCCGACGGTCCTCCGTCGGGTACTTGATGACGTCGACGGTGGTGATCCGGCTGCCGGAGAGGGTGACCTCGACCTGCACCAGCCCGTACCGGGTGTTCGCCGCGTTGCCGATGACCTTCCGTGTCCCGCCCGCGACGGTTGCCGCCGATGACGGCCCCGTCCCGCCCGGGCCGGTCGCCCCCGATGACGGCCCCCTCCCGCCGGTCGATCCTGTGGCGCCCGCGGACGGCGAGGCAGCGTCCGACGGCCCGGCGGCGGCGCCGGGCGCGTCGCTCCCGTCCGAGCTGATGACCGCCGTCGGGCCGGCGGCCTGGTGCGGCTTCAGGGACAGCAGCAGGACGATTCCGGCCGCGGTGGCGGCGGTGCTGACGACGGCTCGGCGCATGGGAGGTGCTCCTCGGGGATCAGAAGGTGAAGGACTCGCGGTGGATACGGCCGCGCCGTACCCCGGCGGCCCGCAGTGAACGCACGGCCTCCTCGGCCATGGCCTCCGGTCCGCACAGGTAGACCTCGTGGTCGGCGAGGCCGGGGAGCAGCCGGGCGAGGGCCGTCCCCAGGTCGCCGACCTGTGCCCTTGACCCGACCAGCTCGTACACCCGTCCACCGCGTCGGTGGGCGACCTCCGACAGCTCCTCCCGAAAGAGGAGGTCCTCCCGGCGCCGGGCCCGCTGCACCAGGATCACCTCGCCCGGCATCGTCTCGAACAGGGCCCGCAGCGGGGTGACTCCCACGCCCGCTCCGATCAGCAGGACGCGGCGCCGTCGCTGCACCCGTGCCGTGAAGGCCCCGTACGGGCCCTCGGCGCGGACGCGGGTGCCCGGGCGCAGCGAGGCCACCGCCGCACTGTGCCCGCCGAGGTCCTTGACGGTGAATCGCAGGAAGTCCTGGTGCGGCGGCGCGGACAGCGAATACGGGTTGGCGGCCCAGCGCAGGCCGGGCGCGTCGAACTGCAGCCGGAAGAACTGCCCGGGCTCGGCCCGCAACTCGTCCAGTCGCTGCCCTCGCAGGAAGACGGACACCACGTCGGGGCCCTCGGGGCGGACTTCGGCCACCGTGAGCCGATGGCGGCGGTCGCGCAGCCACGGTCGCATCAGCCGGTACCAGCCCAGCAGGCCCGCGGTGACGAGGTAGAGAGCGCACCAGGCGGCCCGGCCCGGGCCGCCGCCGAGGTCGGCACCGGTGGCCAGCTGGTGCCCGAAGGCCAGGGCCACCGCCAGGTAGGTCGCCAGGTGGAGGTAGTACCAGGTCTCGTAGGAGAGCCGGCGGCGCGCAGCCCGGGCGGACACCGCGCCGGTGCCCAGCATCAGGAGCGTGGCCAAGGTGGCCTTGAGCATCTCGGGGAAGTGGAACGCGATCTCCACGCCCTCGCCGAGCACTCCGCGGCCGTCCGTCAGGGCGTATCCCCAGACGATCGTGAGCACGTGCGCGGTCACCGTGGCCACCAGCCAGCGGCCGCCGAAGGCGTGCCAGCGGGCCAGGCGGTCGGCGCCGACCTCGCGTTCCAGCGGTGGCAGCCGGGCCATGAGCAGGAGCAGCACGGCTGCCGCGTACCCGGCGAGCAGGCCGGTGATCCGGCCCGCACCGGTCAGCCAGCCGGCCGCACCGGTGACCGCGGTGGTGTCCGTCCACCACAGCGCGACGACACCGAGCGCGCCCGCGGCGATCAGCCCGAGGGCGGCGGCCGGCGCAGTGGCGGCCGGACGCCGCGGTGCCGCCAGATGCATCGGGCTCACGGAGCGCGGCGGAGCGACGCTGGCCATCGGGATTCTCCTTCCTGCCGGCGGCGGTGGCCGCCGGGGTGATCACGATGGCACCGCAAGCTCTCAGTTGCCTCTGAACCCGCGCCGGCGCCCCCGCCGGTCCGAGCGGTATCGGCGCAGCTCAGAGCCTGTCCCGCCGGATCACCCGGCAGATCCGATCTCATGGCTTTCTCATCGTCGCGTGACCAGAATGAACGCCGACGACAGCGCATGCCGAGGGAGCACCATGGACGACACCGCCGACACGCGCGCCTGGCGAGTGCTCGTGGTGGACGACGAACCCGACCTGGTCGAGGTGGTCTGCGGCGCGGTCCGCTACGAGGGCTGGCAGGCCCTGGGCGAGACCACCGGCCTGGCCGCCGTCCGGACCGCGGCGTCCTGGCGGCCGCACGCCATCGTGCTCGACATGATGCTCCCGGACCTCGACGGCATGGAGGTGCTGCGCCGCGTCCACGAGGAGCAGCCGGAAGTGCGGGTGCTCTTCCTCACCGCCCGGGACGCGGTCGAAGACCGCATCGCGGGCATCGCCGCAGGCGGCGACGACTACGTGACCAAACCGTTCAGCCTGGCCGAGGTCGTTGTCCGGCTGCGCGGACTGCTCCGCCGCACCGCACCGCCCGGGGCGGCGCATCCCCCGCCCGCGCACGCGCTGGTACTCGGGGACCTCGTCCTCGACGAGCAGGCGCGCGAGGTCACCCGGAGCGGCGACACCATCGACCTGAGCCCCACCGAGTACGCGCTCCTCGCCTACCTGATGCACCACCCGCGGCAGGTACTGAGCAAGGCGCAGATCCTGGATGCCGTCTGGTCCTACGACTTCGGCGGCCAGGCGCACGTGGTCGAGCTGTACATCAGCTACCTGCGCAAGAAGGTGGACGCCGGCCGGGCACCTATGATCCACACCGTGCGCGGGGCCGGCTACCTGATCAAGGCGGCCACGTGACCGGCGGCCTGCGCGGCCGAGCGGGCCGGCTGATGCCGAGGACACTGCGCGCCCGGCTGATCGCCGGGCTGCTGGTGCTCCTGGTGGTGACCTGCACCGCCGTCGGGCTCGCCACCACTGCGGCGCTACGCCACTTCCTGGTGGACCGGCTCGACCAACAGCTCGCCGATTCCGGCGGGCGGTACGCGGCCAGCCTGGAGCACGCCGGACAGGGCGGCGACACCCGGGCCCAGGCGCCGGGCACCTTCGGTGCCCGGCTCCTGAACGGCCGGGTGACCGCGACCGGGGTGGTCGACGGCGACGCCGACGATGCGGACGATCCCAACGACGACGACCGGGTGGCGCTGTCGCCGGCCGGCCAGCGTGCTCTCGCCGCCCTCCCGGTCGGCGGGCCGGCCCGCACCGTCGACCTGGGCGGTGCAACCGGCCCCTACCGGGTGCGCGCCGTCGCCGGCCGGGACGGAGACGTCCTGGTCGGCGGACTGCCCCTGCGGCAGGTCGAGGACACGGTCGACCGGCTGGCCACCCTGGAGCTCATGGTGTTCGCCCTGGCCGCCGCCGGGGCGGGAGTCGCGGGTGCGCTCTGGGTCCGTTGGTCGCTGCGCCCGCTGGACCGGGTGGCGAGGACGGCCGAGCAGGTCAGCGCACTGCCGCTCGCCAGCGGCGCCGTCACCCTCGCCGAACGAGTTCCGGACGACGATCCGCGCACGGAGGTCGGCCGGGTCGGCACGGCCCTCAACCGGATGCTCGATCACGTGGGGGCCGCACTGGCCCGCCGGCACGCCGTGGAGGAACGCCTGCGGGCGTTCGCCGCCGACGCCAGCCACGAACTGCGCACCCCCGTGGCCGCGGTCCGCGGGCATGCCGAACTCGCGTTGCGTCATCCCGGTGAAGTGCCCGAGCCGGTGCGTCACTCATTGGAACGGATCAACGCCGAAGCGGGCCGGATGGGGATGATCGTCGAGGACCTGCTGCTGCTCGCCCGGCTGGACGCCGGCCGCCCGCTGGCTGACGAGGAGGTCGACCTGACCCGGATCGCGCTGGACGCGTTGGCGGACGCCCGAGCCGCCGGACCGGAGCACCGCTGGCGTCTGGCCCTGCCCGAGGAACCCCTTCTCGTGCGTGGGGACACCCACCGGCTGAACCAGGTGGTGGCCAATCTGCTGGCGAACGCCCACACCCACACACCACCCGGTACCGAGGTCGAACTCAGTCTGGCGCGGTTCGGGGAGCAGGTCCGGATGGCTGTCACCGACAACGGCCCCGGAATCCCGCCCGAGCTGGCCGGCCGGGTGTTCGAACGCTTCGTCCGGGGCGACCGGGCCCGCTCGCGCACGACCGGGTCGACCGGGCTCGGTCTGTCGATCGTGCAGGCGGTGGTCCAAGCACACGGTGGCGCGCTGGAGCTGGCGAGCCGCCCTGGCCGCACCGTGTTGAACGTTCGTCTCCGGGCCGCGCCCTGACCTGACCGCTCGCAGACGTGCCGAGCGCAGTGCGGCGGCTTCGATGACGAAGGTGAGAGCGTCGGCGGCGGCCGGACGTCGAGGCCGGGCCGATCAGGACGTCCTGTGCCTGGGTGTCGGCCGTGGGGGCCTCCCCGGCCGCCCAGTCGGTGGCGTCGGGACTCTCCGGCGAGCCGTCGAATCCGACGACGATGGGACAGTTCACGGTGTTGTCCGGTTCGTGGGCGGTGCCGGGGCCCGGGTCAGTCGCGGAGAGCGAGTCCGGGGCGGCGCCGAGACGGTTGGGTGGCCTCGGCCGCTCCGTCGTCCGTTCCGGCCGCCGCGGCCAGGGGCTCGGCCCCGGGCATCGCGGTCAGTGTCGAACGGCTTCACGGCCCGCGCCTGGGTGAGACCGCCCGGAGCGCCGCGCGGGAGCCGCAGCCGGTCACGGACCGCTCGGCGCTGAACGGTGCACGGGCCGCTGACCCGACGCGCCGCCCGGCCCCGGGCGGTGCAGGCTGGAACCACAGCACGCCGGAGGATGCCCGAGCGGCGGCGTCCATGTGTCCGGCAGGCGGCGCCAGTACGAGTGGTGCGAAACCGGTCGCCGGGCTCGGAACGGGAGACGGAGGATGGCCCATACCCACGCGCGCACCTGCGAGCGGCTGGCCGACCAGGCGGACCTGGTCACGGAGGCGCTGCGGCGGGTGACGGAGGCGGTGCTCGGCTCGCCGGCCGTCGAGGTCGGCCGGGAACTGGAGGCGGCCGAGCGAGCGGTGCGGCCGCTGTTCGAAGACCTGGAGGACGACCTCACGGTCGTTCTCGCGGTCGAGGGCACAAGGCCGCAGGGCCTCCGAGACGTCGTGGCCGAGATCCACATCGGCGGAGACCTGCGGCACCTGGCCGACCAGGCCCGGCAGATCGGGGAGATCGCCTCGGCGCGGCGCGTCAGGGGCCCGTTCCCCGAGGAGCTCCGCACCCCGTTGGGAGGGCTCGCCGACCTGGTGCTCGGCATGGTGACGCTGGCCGCGGCGGCGCTGCGGGAGCCGTCCGCGGCGACCGTCGCCGACCTGCATGACGGGCCCAATGCGGCCGCCCAGCGCCAACGGCTGCTGTACGAGCGGATCATCCGCGAAGGGGCGACCGACCCGACGGACGTGCTGGACGCTGTGCTGCTGGCGGCGTCCTTCGCGCGCTGTGCGCACCATGCGCTGTCGGCGGCCCGGTTCGCGGCGCTGTTCGCCGAGTCGCCGTAGCCGCCCGCGCCTACGGCAGGCCCGCCACGGCGGTCGTCGCCGTGAGGCTGCGCAGGACGCCGGCATGGCGGACGCTGCCGTCATGGGCGATGACCAGCTCGGCCAGAGCCGGTTCGGTCAGGTCGACGACCGGTCGTCCGTCGTGGACGAGGCGGGCCAGCAGTGCGGTGACGGAGCGGGAGAAGGCGGCGGAGGCGGCCGCCGGGACATGGGCGGCGAGGTCGCCGGCGCCGATCACGGTGACGCCGTCGGCGAGCACCTGCTCGACGCCGGGCTCGGCTCCGGCGACGGTGCGCCCGTAGGGTCCGCAGGCCAGGTCCACCACCACTGACCCCGGTCGGAGCCTGCGGAGGGCGTCGTCGTCGAGCAGCAGCGGCGCCGGGATGTTGCCAGAGGGCTCGACCGTGCTGATCACGATGTCGAAGGACGGCAGGACCGCCGCCGCTGCTCGCTCACCCGTTCGGCGGACCTGCACCTCCGCGCCGAGCAACCGCGCCGTCTCGACCGCCCGCCGAGCGTCAGGGCCACCCCCGAGAACCAGGACGCCGGCCGGTTCCCGGCCGAGCCGGTCGGCGGCCAGGCGGACGGCCTCGGACCCGGCGAACTCCGCCTGGCCCGCCGCCGCGTCCAAGGGGCTCGGGGGGCCGGCCGTGGCCGACAGCTGGTCCAGACTGATCAGGGTCGCCCCCTCGTCGGCCCACCGGCGGACCACGAAGGGGGCGTGCATCGGTCGCAGCAGGCCGATGAGGATCTGCCCGCGGCGCATTGGCCCGAGTGTGTCGACCGTGGGCCGCCGGACCGTGACCACGATGTCCGCCGAGGTCACCTCGGCGCTGGAGACGACGCGCGCCCCGGCTGCCCGGTACACAGCGCCGGTGAAGCCCGCGACGGCTCCTGCGCCGCCCTCGACCAGGACGCTCAGCCCGAGGGCGCCGACGTCACGCACGCCTTCCGGGACGAGCGCCACCCGTGTCTCTCCCTGATGTCGCTCGCGGAGCACGCTCAACGTCACGGCCGCCATCGCCGACCTCGCTGTCCGTCGTGGAAAGCTCTGCGCCCTCCCAGTATCAGCCTTTGCGAGGCTCCCCGATCACCCCGGATACTCGAACGGGAGCCGTTGCCCGACTCCGCGCGGAGGTGGCCGTGGCCCGTCATGGTTGGCAGTTCTGGGTTGACCGAGGGGGGACGTTCACCGATGTCGTCGGCCTGCGCCCGGACGGTCGTCTGGTCACCCACAAGCTGCTCTCGGTGGACCGCCGTCGCTACCGGGACGCCGCCGTCGCCGGTATCCGGCACCTCATGGGGCTCGCCCCGGGAGAGCCCCTCACCGATGTCGGCATCGAGGCCGTCCGGATGGGTACCACCGTTGCCACCAACGCCCTGCTGGAGCGCACCGGCGAGCGGACCGCACTGGTCGTCACCCGCGGTTTCGGTGACGTCCTGCGGATCGGCTACCAGGACCGCCCGCACATCTTCGCCCGCCGGATCGTCCTCCCCGAGCCGCTGTACGACGAGGTGATCGAGGCGGACGAGCGGATCGCCGCCGACGGCACGGTGCTGCGCCCGCCCGAGCTCGACGCGCTCGGCGCCCGGTTGCGGACGGCGTACGACCGCGGGATCCGCTCGGTCGCGGTGACGCTTCTGCACAGCCACCTCCACCCGGCGCACGAGCGCCTGATCGGTGAACTCGCCCACCGCATCGGCTTCCCGCAGGTGTCGCTGTCCAGCGAGGTCAGCCCGCTGATGCGGGTGGTGCCGCGGGGTGACACCACGGTCGTGGACGCCTACCTGACACCGGTGCTGCGCCGCTACGTCGACGAGGTGGCGGATGAACTGCGCGGGGTACGGCTGATGTTCATGCAGTCCAACGGGGGACTGGCCGAGGCCGGTCACTTCCGGGGAAAGGACGCGATCCTCTCCGGCCCGGCCGGCGGTATCGTCGGAATGGCCCGGATGTCCGAACTGGCAGGCCACGGCCGCGTGATCGGCTTCGACATGGGCGGCACCTCGACGGACGTCTCGCACTACGCGGGTGCCTACGAGCGAGTGGTCAGCACCCAGGTGGCCGGGGTGCGGTTGAGGGCGCCGATGCTGGCGATCCACACGGTCGCCGCGGGTGGTGGATCGGTGCTGCACTTCGACGGCGCCCGCTACCGGGTCGGCCCGGACTCGGCCGGCGCCGACCCCGGCCCGCTGTCCTACCGGGCCGGCGGACCGCTGACGGTGACGGACGCCAACCTCGTCCTCGGCCGGATCCAACCCGGCTGCTTTCCCACGGTCTTCGGGTCCGGTGGCGACCTGCCGCTGGACCGGGAGGCGGTTCGGGAGGCGTTTCGCGCCCTCGCCGTCGACATCTCCGCCCGGACGGGCGACGACCGGACACCCGAACAGGTCGCCGAGGGCTTCCTGCGGATCGCCGTGGACAACATCGCCAACGCCGTGAAGCGGATCTCGGTCCAGCGGGGGCACGACGTCACCCGGTACGCGCTCACCACCTTCGGCGGCGCGGGCGGCCAGCACGCCTGCGCGGTCGCCGACGCCCTGGGCATCCGCACCGTTCTGGTGCCGCCCGCGGCCGGACTGCTCTCCGCGCTCGGCATCGGCCTGGCCGACACCACCGTGATGCGCGAGCAGTCCGTCGAACTCCCTCTGGAACAGGCGTCGATGGGCAGGATCGGGGCGGTGGCCGAGGCGCTCACCGCGACCGCCCGGGCCGAGCTGCTGGCCGAGGACGTCCCGCCGGACCGCGTCCGGACGGTCCGGCGGGCCCGGCTGCGCTACGACGGCACGGACACCGCGATTCCGGTCGACCTGGCGGAGCCGGCGGTCATGGCCGCCGCCTTCGAGGCCACCCACCGTGCGTTGTACTCGTTTCTGATGGATCGTCAAGTCATTGTCGAGGCATTGTCGGTGGAGGCGACCGGTCTGACCCTTCCGCCCGACATCGGTGTTCTCGGCGCGGCTTCCGGCGGAGAGCCCGACGTGCCCGGGGAGGTCGACCTGTACACCGGCGGGACATGGCGGAGGGTCGGCCTGCACCGGCGTCAACTGCTTCCTCCGGGGCGTACGGTGACCGGTCCCGCGATCGTGGCCGAGTCCGGTGCCACCACCGTGGTCGACGACGGCTGGCGGATGACGGTCGGCGAGGCAGGCCATCTGCTGCTGGAGCGGTCCGCCGCGCCCGGGGCCGAGACCGTCGGTACCGAGGCGGACCCGGTGCTACTGGAGGTCTTCAACAACCTCTTCATGTCGATCGCCGAACAGATGGGAGCGCGGCTGGAGTCCACCGCGCAGTCGGTCAACATCAAGGAGCGGCTCGACTTCTCCTGCGCCCTGTTCGACCCGGGCGGCAACCTCGTCGCCAACGCCCCGCACATCCCGGTCCACCTCGGCTCGATGGGCACCACCGTCCAGGAGGTGATCCGGCGGCGAGGCGGCTCGATGAGGCCCGGCGACACCTATGCCGTCAACGACCCCTATCACGGCGGCACCCACCTTCCCGACGTCACCGTGGTCACCCCGGTCTTCGACGCGGCCGGAGAGCGGATCCTGTTCCACGTGGCCTCCCGCGGGCATCACGCCGAGATCGGTGGGCTCACACCCGGCTCGATGCCGGCCAACAGCCGCCGGATCGAGGAGGAGGGCGTGCTGTTCGACAACTGGCTGCTGGTCGAGGGCGGGCGGCTGCGGGAGGCGGAGACCCGGAAGCTGCTGTGCGAGGCGGCGTACCCCTCGCGCAACCCGGAGACCAACCTGGCCGACCTCCGGGCCCAGATCGCCGCCAATCGCAAGGGCGTCGAGGAGATCGGCGCGATGATCGGCCACTTCGGGCTGGACGTGGTGCAGGCGTACATGGGGCACGTGCAGGACAACGCGGAGGAGGCCGTCCGCCGGGTGATCGGACGGCTGGACGACGGCGCCCACCGGTACGAGACGGACGCCGGGGCGGTGATCGCCGTACGCGTCACCGTCGACCACCGGGACCGTTCGGCCGTCGTCGACTTCACCGGCACCGCGGACCAGCTCGACAGCAATCTCAACGCGCCCGCGTCGGTGGCCACCGCGGCGGTGCTGTACGTTTTCCGCACCCTGGTGGCCGAGGACATCCCGCTCAACGACGGCTGCCTGCGGCCGCTGCGGATCATCGTCCCGCCCGGGTCGATGCTCGCCCCACGCCACCCGGCCGCCGTGGTCGCCGGGAACGTCGAGACCTCGCAGGCGATCGTCGGTGCCCTCTACGCGGCGCTCGGCGTCCAGGCGGAGGGCTCGGGCACGATGAACAACGTCAGCTTCGGCAACCGGGATCACCAGTACTACGAAACACTCGGTTCAGGCTCAGGTGCGGGCGACGGCTTCCACGGCGCCTCCGTGGTGCAGACCCACATGACGAACTCCCGGCTCACCGACCCCGAGGTACTGGAGTGGCGACTGCCGGTCCTGCTGGAGGAGTTCTCCGTGCGGGCGGGCAGCGGCGGCCATGGACGCTGGCATGGCGGCGACGGCGCCGTCCGGCGGATCAGGTTCCGCGAGCCGATGACGATCAGCCTCCTCTCCAGCCACCGCCGTGTCCCTCCGTACGGCCTCGCGGGGGGTCGGCCGGGCGCCCTCGGCGCCAACCGCGTCGAACGCGTCGACGGCTCGGTCCACCACCTGGCCGGCTGCGACTTCGTCACCGTGGAATCGGGTGACGTCCTGGTGATCGAGACCCCCGGTGGCGGTGGCTACGGCCGGCCCTGACGTCGATCCGGCCCGGCATCAGTGCCGGCCTTGCGGGGGAGTGGGCACGATGACGACCGGGCAGTGGGCGCGGTGGAGCAGACCGTGGGGGACGGAGCCGAGCCGCATCCCGGTGAAACCACCGTCACCGCGGCGTCCCACGACTACTGCGAGAGCGTGTTCGGAGGCCTTGGCCAGCTCCTCGACGGGGTGGCCGCGGATCACCTCGTGCGTCAGCGAGACGTCGGGGTGGAGGCCGTGGCGGCCGGCCGTGGTCTCGTGGAGCAGTCGCTGCAAGGTCCGGACAGCCGTTGCCTCGTCGAGACGGCTGATCAGTTGGGACTGCCACACCCAGAGCGCCCGGAGGGCCGCACTCCGCCGTGCTGCGGCGTCGAAGGCGAAGTCGAGGGCCGCGACCGAGGAGGGGCTACCGTCGACCCCCACGACCACGTAGGGCGGGTCCTGGGTGATGTGCTCGGGCTCGCGGACGACCACGACCGGGCAGTGGGCCTGGGCACCGACCGGGACGGTCACGGAGTAGGTGCTCAGCACCTCCTCGGCCCGGCTGAGCCCGCGCGCGCCGAGGACGACGAGCGCGGCGTGGGCCGACTCCCGGCACAGCACCCGGGCGGGGACGTCCTCGGCGACGGCTGTGGTCACGGTCAGAGCGGGGTGCCGCTCGCGAGCCGCTGAGGCGGCCCGGTCCAGGGCCTCGTCACCGCGTTCGCGCAGCGCCTTGTGGTAGCGGCCCTCGTCGTAGGCGTGGAGCCCGTGGGCAGGGGTCGGGATCGCGTGCACCAGGCGCAGCGGCAGCCCTCGGCGGTCGGCCTCGTCGGCCGCCCAGGCGTCGGTCATCCGCCCCGTGGTGACGGCATCGACGCCGAGGACGATCGGCTGGCGCCCGCCGGCGGAAGTCGGGGATGTCATGGCTCCTCCATGGATGGGGCGACCGGATGGCCGCATCCGGCCCTGCTTCCACGCCAGGGGGTCCTCCGGGTTCGGCAGGACCGCCCGGTTGCGGCGCGCAGACGTTCCTCGATGCGCCGCCGCACATCGGCGGTATGCCGGAGCAGTCGCTCGGAGACGACTGCGGCCGGGTGCTGCGGGTCCTCGATCCGCCGTGCGGCGGGCGGGAGCGCGGCCAGGTCGGCCTCGAAGCCGGCCCGGGCCCGGGTGAGAGTGGGCCCCGGGGACGTCCGCTCGTCTCCTGCCGTCGCCGGTCCTGCATTCGACATGGCGTCAGTTCTCCTTGTTCGGAGCTCCATTGGGCGCCGACTCCCGGTGGCTGTCCTGATGCCGGTAATGATGGATCCGGGCATCCGGGCCGGGGAAGTACTCGGTGATCCTGTCGTTGTCCGACCAGCGCACGTCGTAAGGGGGACTGCCGTCCTCGTGGCGCAGGCCGACGATCTCGCCGTCCCGCCGTACCGCACCGGGGCGGGTGCTCTCGACGATGATCCGGTCTCCTGTTGAGGCTCTCATCTGTTCTCCCTACGCCCTGGGGCGACGACCGGCCCGGGGGCGACGGGCTCCGGGGCCTCGACCGGCCCGCGACGCGTCCCGCCCTTCCATGACATCACGCCCTGTGCGGACCGGACCGGGGCCGGGCGTCCCTGCCGGTAGGGCCGGTCGGGCTCCTTCCACGGCCCGGCCTGCCGGGGGTGTCGCGTCGGCGCCGACCGGCCGGCACGGTTCCCTGGTCGGCGAGTACGGAATCGACGGCGAGGGTCGGCCGGGAGGTACGCGGTGCCGGAAGGTCCGCCTGCGTGCGGCCGGACGGTGGGCCGGTCGGCCCTTCCGGAGGAGGGAGGACGAGCGGACGCTGGAGTTGTCCTGACCGCCGGGGCCGAGGTCGAGGAGCCATGCCGTGTCCGCCGTCCCGCACCTGCCACCGACCGCCGAGGCGCTGATCACCGACGGCACGACGGTCGAGATCCGCCCGATCGCCCCGTCGGACCGGGCGGCCGTTCTCGACCTGCACGGGAACCGGATGTCGGAGGAGAGCCGGCGGCTGCGCTTCTTCGGCGCCGGCCGGCGGGCGCCGGAGCTGGCCGCGGAGCGGCTGTGCGGTCCGGTCCGGCCCGGGCTGCTCGCGCTCCTCGACGGTACGCCTGCCCTTACCACCGCCCACCCGGACACCCCGTCGGTGTCCGGCCGCACCCGGGTGCGCGCCTGCAGGAGCCGCCCCGGCATCGCCGTCACCCCCGGCACCGACTTCGCCACCGCGGTCGCCGCCATCACCGCCTCCGGGCGCGGCATACTGCCCGTCGTCACGGCCCATGGAACGGTCGCAGGCGTCGTCGCCGCCTCCGACCTGCTCGCCGCCCACGCCGACGACCACGCCGGGCGAGCCGTCCGGGGCGAACTCCACCCGCAACCCGATCACCGCTCGCCCGAGCAGCTGCTCGCCGAGCGCCTCGCCCCGTGGGGAGAACGACGCCGACGAGTACCGCCACCGCTTGGGCGCCCTCCGCCCTGCCGGCCCCCCGGCAGCAGGCTGACGTCCAGGAGCGCATCATGACCACCCCCGCCCTTGACGCCGCCGCGCTGGAGAATCTGGTCTCCGCCGCGGTGGCCGCACCCTCGATCCACAACAGCCAGCCCTGGCACTTCCGGCTCCAGCCCGAGACCTCGGTTCTGGAGGTACGGGCCGTACGGGAGCGTGCCGTACCGGCCGCCGACCCCCAGGGGCGGGCGATGCACGTCTCCGTCGGCGCCGCAGTGCTCAACCTGCGGGTCGCCGCCCGGCACCTCGGCTGGGCACCGGACGTGCGGCTGCTGCCCGATCCCGCTGACCCGGACCTGTTCGCCACCGTCCGTCTCGACGAGACGTCCCCGGTCCGGCTCCCCGGCACGGAGGCCCTGTACGACGCGATCTGGCGCCGCCACTCCATCCGCACCCCGTTCACCGGCCGACCCGTTCCGGCGGACGTCCTGGACCAGCTGGTCACGGCGGCCCGGGCGGAGGAGACGGTCCTGCGCCTGCCGGGCCGGGAGGAGACGGCCCGGCTGCTCGAACTCACCGCCGAGGCCGAGCGCCGCAACACCACCGACCCCGCCCAGCGGACCGAGAGCCGCAACTGGATCCGCAGCGGGGACGTGCCGCCGTACGGAATCCCGGCCCACGCCCTGGGGCCGCAGGACCGGGACGGTCGGCTCCCCATGCGGGACTTCGCCGCCCTCCGCCCCGTCGAGCACCAGCAGCCCGCCACCTTCGAGCACGAGCCGGTCATCGCGGTGCTCAGCACGGACGACGACCGCCCCGAGGACTGGCTGCGCACCGGGCTCGGCCTGGAGCACGTCCTGCTGGCGGCCACCGCCCACGAGGTGCGGGCCTCGCTCCTGCACCAGGTGATGGAGTGGCCGGAGCTGCGCTGGGCCGCCCGTGAGCCGCACCAGCCGCCGGGGCACGTGCAGATGCTGATCCGCCTCGGCTACGGCCCGGAGGGAACGCCGACCCCCCGGTTGCCGGCCGCCGACGTCCTCGACCCCGAGGCCTAGAAAGGGTTCGTCCTCCCCCGTGGGCCGGCGACGCCGGACCGGGTCGCGGACGCCGATGCCCGGTGCGACGCGATGTCCGCCACGATGCGCTCGGCGAGAGGCGCCACAGCGGCCGCCACCGCAGCCGACAGCCCGGTACCGAGGCTGCCGTCGGCCCCCTCGACCGCGTAGACGACGAGCCGTGGAGGGAGCCTGTCGAGCTCTCGGGCGAGCTCGACGGCCTCGCCGAGGCCGAGCCCGTGGGAGCTCGTCGTGCCGCCCGCCGGCGTCAGCCGGTCACTCTCAAGTGCCAGGCGGTGGACCCGGCCCGGGCGTCCGGGATGTGCATGGGCGGCATCCACCACGATGGCGAGCTCGGCGCCCTCCCACAGGGTGATTAGCCGGGCGGGGTCACCGTCGCACACCCGCAGCACGGTCCCGCCCGGCAGGGGGTGCTGCTCGGCACGTTCTGCCAGCCGCGCCACGACGGCCCAGCCCACACCGTCGTCGTGGCGGTACTCGTTCCCGACGCCGATGACGGCGATCCGCGTTGCGACGTTCATGCACTTCGCCCTTCCCGTACGCCGCAGCCGTGAGTCGCACCGCGGCCAGGCGGGGGCCGTACGGGGATCGGAGGCCGCCACCTGGACCACGCCGGGACGCCCGGCCGCAGGCCCGCGCCCATACTGGCCGGGACAGCTCCTGGCCGGGGCGGTGTGATCGGTGCGCGGAGGTTGACGTGGCGGACGGCGTGGTGGTGATCGACCGGGCCGGACTGAGCGCGCTGATCGTCGTCCTCGCCGGGCGCGGACGCACGGGCGTGGGCCCTACGGTCCGCGACGGGGCGATCGTCCTGGCCGAGCTCTCGGGCGGTGACGAGCTCCCGTACGGTTGGGGGGTCGAGCTGGAGGCCGGGACGTACCGGCTGCGCGTCCGCGATGACGGCGCCGTGTTCGCCCACAGCGCCGGCCCGCAGTCCTGGAAGACGTTCCTGCACCCGCCGCGCGAGCGGCAGTGGACGGCCGACCGCCGCGCCGACGGTCAGCTGGTGATGACGGAGGAGCGGACACCGCCGCCCTCGTACGCCTTCCTCGGCGTCCGTCCGTGCGATCTGCGGGCCATCGCGATCCAGGACCGGGTGCTGACCGGCGGGATGTACACCGACCCGGCCTACCGCGGGCGCCGCGAACGGGCGTTCCTGGTGGCGGTGGAGTGCACCGAACCGGGGGCGACGTGCTTCTGCGTGTCCATGGGCACCGGGCCGGCCGTCGGGCCCGGCTATGACCTGGCGCTCACCGAGGTGCTCGACGCCGACGGCCACCGCTTTCTGCTGCGGGCCGGGAGCGAGGAGGGGGAGTCGGTCCTGGCGGAGCTGCCGAACCGCCCCGCCGACGCCGCGACCCGGACGGCCGCCTCCGAGCGGGTCGCCGGGGCGGCCGACCGGATGGGGCGCAGCATGCCGCCGGTCGACCTGCAGGTGCTGATGCGCGAGACCCTCACGGCGGAGCGCTGGGACGACGTCGCGGCACGTTGCCTGACCTGCGGCAACTGCACCATGGTCTGCCCGACCTGCTTCTGCACCACCGCCGAGGACGTCACCGACCTGACAGGCGACCACGCCGAGCGGTGGCGGCGCTGGGAGTCCTGCTTCGACCTGGACTTCTCGCACCTCCAGGCGGGCCCCGTCCGCGACACCCCGCGCAGTCGGTACCGGCAGTGGGCGACCCACAAACTCGGCACCTGGTACGACCAGTTCGGCAGCTCGGGCTGCGTCGGCTGCGGGCGCTGCATCGTGTGGTGCCCGGTCGGCATCGACATCACCGAGGAGGCCCACGCGCTGCACCGTGAACGCGGTGGCGGCCAGGACGAGGAATCGCCATGACCGTCGCCCGCCACGGATTCCTCGGTGCCCTGCCGCCCGGTCACCGCGACCGCCTGCTGGGCTTCTCCTACGAGGTCGCCTTCCCCGGCGGCACCCGCATCTTCGAGGAGGACGGCGTCGCCGACCGGTTCTGGATCATCCGTTCGGGGCTCGTCGCGCTCGACATCCACGTCCCGGGCCGACGCGAAGCCGTGGTGGAGACGCTCGGCGAGGGCGATCTGCTCGGCTGGTCCTGGCTGTTCGAACCGTACCGCTGGCACCTCGGCGCGCGGACCCGTGGCACCGTGCTGGCGTCCGAGTTCGACGCGGAGCGCGTCCGCGCCGCGTGCGAGGAGGACCCGGCGTTCGGCCTGGCGGTGACGAACCGCGTCGCCCAGGTGATCGCCCGGCGGCTGAAGGCCACCCGCACCCGCCTGCTCGACCTCTACGGTCTCCCCGGTGACGGTGGGGCGCGATGACGACCCCCCTCCCGTACCGGGTGGTCGAACGCAAGGCCGAGACGTCCGACACCGCCACGATCGTCCTGGAGCCCGTCGACGTGCCCCTCCAGCCGTTCACCCCGGGGCAGTTCGCCATGGTGTACGCCTTCGGTGCCGGGGACATCCCGCTCTCGGTCAGCGGCCTGGACGGACACCGGCTGACCCACACCGTCCGTGCGGTCGGCGCGATCTCCGGCGCGCTGCACGGCCTGCGGCCCGGTGCGACGGTCGGCGTACGCGGCCCGTTCGGCACCGGTTGGGAGCTGCCCGCCGCCACCGGGCTCGACCTCCTGGTGGTCGCCGGAGGCATCGGTCTCGCGCCGCTGCGCCCGCTGGTGCGCGCCGCGCTCACCGAGCCCGGGCGGTACGGGCGGCCGAACGTCCTGATCGGCGCGCGTACACCCGGTGACCTGCTCTACACCGAGGAAGTGCGCGGCTGGCAGACGGCCGGGAGGGCGGTGGTCACCGTCGACCGCCCCGACCCGCGGTGGCAGGGCGAGGTCGGCGTCGTCACGACCCTGCTCGACCGTTGCGCCTTCGACCCGCCGGCCGCAGCGGCGTTCATCTGCGGCCCGGAGCCGATGATCCGGGCCACCGCCCGTGACCTGGTGCACCGCGGTGTCGACCCGGACCGGATCCGAGTCTCGCTGGAACGCACCATGCACTGCGGGACGGGCCACTGCGGGCACTGCCAGCTGGGCCCGCTCCTGCTCTGCCGCGACGGGCCGGTCGTCACCTGGACCCGCGCCCAACCCCTGCTCATGGTCCGGGAGTTGTGAAATGCCGAGCACCGCCGACCGGCGCCCGACGCTCGCCGTGTGGAAGTTCGCCTCCTGCGACGGCTGCCAACTCACCCTCCTGGACTGCGAGGACGAGCTCCTCGCGATCGCCGACCGGGTGGAGATCTCGCACTTCCTGGAGGCCTCCAGCGCGAGCGCTCCGGGCCCGTACGACCTCTCGCTCGTCGAAGGCTCGATCACCACCCCGCAGGACGCCGAGCGGATCCAGCACGTCCGCGAGGTCTCGCGGCGGCTGGTGACCATCGGCGCCTGCGCCACCGCCGGCGGTGTCCAGGCGCTGCGCAACTATGCGGACGTGGCCGAGTTCCAGGCCGTCGTCTACGCGCGGCCGGACTACATCGACACGCTCGCCACCTCCACACCGATCAGCGCCCACGTTCCCGTCGACTTCGAACTGCGTGGCTGCCCCATCGACCGGCGCCAGCTCGTCGAGGTCGTCACCGCCTACCTGGCCGGCCGCAAACCGGACGTCCCCGCGCACAGCGTCTGCTTCGAGTGCAAGCAGCGCGGCACGGTCTGTGTCACGGTGGCCCACGGCACTCCCTGCCTCGGTCCGGTCACCCACGCCGGCTGCGGCCCGATCTGCCCCGCGTACCACCGAGGCTGCTACGGCTGCTTCGGCCCCTCGAACTCCACGAACCTCCCCTCCTTCGTTCCCCTGCTGCGCCGCGACGGGATGGACACCCTCGACGTCGTGCGGGTGCTGCGCACGTTCAACACCGCGTCCCCGGAGTTCGACGCGGCCTCCCGAAAGGAGATCGGACGGTGACGCACCGCGGCTCCCGGACGCTCCACGTCGGATCGCTCGCCCGTGTCGAGGGCGAGACCGCGCTGCACCTCGGCCTGGACGACGGCGAGGTCACCGAGGCCCGGCTGGAGATCTACGAACCCCCGCGGTTCTTCGAGGCGTTCCTGCGCGGACGCTCCTACACCGAGCCGCCCGACATCACCTCCCGGGTCTGCGGGATCTGCCCGGTCGCCTACCAGATGAGCGCCTGCCGGGCCGTGGAGGACGCCTGCGGCGTCACCGTCGACGGCCAGTTGGCCGCGCTGCGCCGGCTGCTCTACTGCGGGGAGTGGATCGAGAGCCAGACGCTGCACATCCACCTCCTCCACGCACCCGACTTCCTCGGCTGCGACAGCGCCGTCGACCTGGCCCGCACCCACCGCTTGGACGTCGAACGCGGCCTGCGGCTCAAGCAGGCCGGCAACGCGATCATGGAACTCCTCGGCGGCCGGGCGATCCACCCGGTCAACGTCCGCCTCGGCGGCTTCCACCGCACTCCGACCACTGCCGAACTGCGGCCGCTGGCCGAGCGGTTGCGGCGCGCCCGGGACGACGCACAACAGTCGGTGCGCTGGGTGGCGGGCTTCGACTTCCCCGACGCCGGCTGCGACCACGACCTGCTCGCCCTGGCCGAACCCGGCAGCTACGCCATCGAGTCAGGCACCCCGACCGTTATGCCCGCCCCGCAGACCGCCGGACTGCCCGCCGACTCCGACCGCGCGCTACCCACCCGCACCTTCGCGGTCCACGACTTCGGAGACCACGTCGTCGAGAGCCAGGTGCCGCACTCCACCGCGCTCCACTCGCTGCTGGACGGCCGCCGTCATCTCACCGGCTCGCTCGCCCGCTACGCGATCAGCGGCCGCTGGCTCTCCCCGCTCGCCCTCCAGGCCGCCGAGGACGCCGGACTCGGCGACCCACGCCAGGGCGTGGTCTGCCGCAACCCCTTCCGGAGCATCATCGTCCGGGCGGTCGAGGTGCTCCACGCGGTCGACGAGGCGCTGCGCATCATCGACGCGTACGAGCCCCCACCGCGTCCCCACGCCGAGGTGACACCGCGAGCCGCCATCGGTCACGGCGCCACCGAGGCACCGAGAGGGCTCCTCTACCACCGTTATGCCATCAACGGCGAAGGGACCGTCACCGACGCCGCCCTGGTCCCGCCGACCGCGCAGAACCAGGGCGCGATCGAGGCGGACCTTCGCCGCATCGTGCAGGAGCGCCTGGGAGACGGCGACGCCACCGACGCCGAACTGACCGCCCTGTGCGAACGGGCGATCCGCAACCACGACCCGTGCATCTCGTGCTCGGCCCACTTCCTCGACCTCACCGTCGAGCGCACCTCGGCCTGCGACTGAAGCGGCTGCGACGCCTGTGTTCGGACGGCGCCGCGCGCGGGCCCGTGGACGGGCCCCCACCGTCGTCGTCGGCGTCGACGGCTCGCCCAGTTCGTTGGCGGCACTGCGCCGGGCACTCGAACTCGCCCGGTTTCCTGCGCGGATCCCATGGCGAACCTTCCCTGGGGCGGGGTGAGGGGTTGCTCGGTCATCGTGGACTGCTCCTTGGGCCGGTCGGACCGGTACGGGCTCGTGGCGGCCGGTTCCGGGCGGGGGGCCGGCCTTGCCGTGGCTCAGCGCCGGCACAGTGGTGGCACGCGGGCGGGCGGTGGCGACCGTCACCGCCACCGGCACCGACAGCGCGTTGGGCCGGATCGCCGCCTCGCTCCACCCGCGTCCCCGGGCCACCCCGTTGCAACAGCGGCTCGCCGGGCTCGGACGGGTGCTTGCGCTGGTCACGGTCGCCCTCTGTCTGGTGGTCTTCGTCCTCGGGCTGGCGCGCGGCCAGGCACCCGAGGCGATGGCGGTCACCGCGATCAGTCTCGCCGTGGCGGCCGTGCCGGAGTCACTGCCCGCGGTGGTGACACTCGCGCTGGCGATCGGAGCCCGCCGGATGGCCGCCCGTCACGCCATCGTGCGCCGGCTCGCGGCCGTCGAGACGCTCGGCTCGGTCACCGTGCTCGCGACCGACAAGACCGGCACGCTCACCGAGGGCCGGATGGTGGTCGAGCGGCTGTGGGCACCCGGGTGGGAGGCCACGGTGACCGGCACCGGTTACCGCCCGCAGGGCGAGGTCCTGGTGGAGCCTCCGGAGGGGCGAGATCGGGCTCGGGCACTGCTGCGGGTGGCGGCGCTGTGCAACGACGCCTCGCTGCGGCCGCCGCAGCCCGGCGAGGACGGGCAGTGGACGGCGCTGGGAGACCCGACCGAGGCGGCCCTCCTGGTGGCGGCGACCAAGGCGGGCCACGACCCCGCCGTGCTCGCAGAGCTGTCCCCGCGGGTGGACGAGCTGCCGTTCGACAGCCTCCGCAAGCGGATGACGACGGTGCACCGGACGCCTGCCGGGCGGTTGGAGATCTGCCTGAAAGGCGCTCCCGAGGCCGTTCTCGATCCCGCCGTGGTGGACGACGACGCCGATGCGCTGGCCCGGGTGGCGGAGCACGCGGCGCGGCTCGCCGCCGACGGTTACCGGGTCCTGGCCGTGGCGTCGGGTCTGCGGGACCGCCCGGGCGGCGCGGTCGAGTCGGGGCTGCAGCTGCTCGGGCTCGCGGCGCTCAGTGACCCGCCCAAACCTGCGGCCGAGGCCACTGTCGCCGCGTGTCGGCGCGCCGGAATCACCCCGATCCTGATCACCGGTGACCACCCGGCCACCGCCCGCGCGATCGCCGAGCGGGTCGGTCTCCTCCAGCCCGGTACGGGCCCGGTCGGCGGCGAGGTTGCCACCGGCCGCGACCTCGCCGCGAGCCTGGTCCCCGACCTCACCGCCGTGCGCGTCTTCGCCCGCACGGATCCGCAGCAGAAGCTCGACATCGTCGAGGCCTGGCGCGCGGCCGGCGCCGTCACCGCGATGACCGGCGACGGCGTCAACGACGGCCCGGCACTCCAGCAGGCGGACATCGGCGTGGCGATGGGCCGACGTGGCACCGAGGTGGCCCGCCAGGCCGCTGACCTGGTGCTCGCCGACGACGAACTCGCCACGCTGGTCTCGGCCGTGGAGGAGGGGCGGCGGGTCTACGACAACATCCGCCGCTTCCTGCTGTACGCCATGTCCGGCGGAGCCGCGGAGATCCTGGTCATGCTTCTGGGCCCGCTGTTCGGTCTCGCGCTGCCGCTGCGCGCCGGCCAGATCCTGTGGATCAACCTGCTCACCCACGGCCTGACCGGCGTCGCGGTCGGCGCCGAACCGGTCTCCGCCCAGGCGATGCGGCGACCGCCCCGATCCCCTCACGAGCACGTGCTCGGCGCCGGCCTGTGGGAGGGCGTCCTCGCGCTGGGTGCGACGGTCACCGCCGTGAGCCTGGCAGTCGCCCTGTGGGCCGAGGCGGCCGGGCGGCCCTGGCAGAGCGTGTTGTTCCTCGCCCTGCTGGCGGCGCAGCTCGGCGTGGTCCTCGGGCTGCGCGAGCGGCTGTTCACCCGGGCGAACCCGTTCCTTCCGGCGGCCGTCCTGGCGTCGGCGGGGCTGGCGGTGGCCGCCCTGTACCTGCCGCTGCTCCAGGACGTCCTGCAGACCGTGCCACTGTCCTGGGCGGACATCGGGGCGGCGGGGACGGCCGGGCTGGCAGCCTTCGGGGCGGCACGGCTGGGCGCGCGCGGGCTGATCCTCCCGGCACGGCGGCAGGGCTGAGCGGGGCCCGCCTCCGGCCGGGCGACGGTGCGTGGCGGTCTGGCTCACGGTGTGCGGCGGCCGTGCTCGGCGGCGACCCGGCGGGCGTGGGCGACGATCTCATCGGCCGCTCGCTCACTGATCCCGAGGGCGTGCGTGAGCCGGTGCGCGCTCCAACCGTGGCGGGCCAGCAGGACGGCGAGCGGATGGTGCCCGGACGCCTCGGGGGCGGGACGCACCGACGCCGGCGCGACGGCGGCCGGCGCGGCGTGTCCTGCCGCGCGGTGCCGCACCAGGGCCCGGCGCAGCTCGTCCGCACCCCAGACGACGAACGGGAACGGCACCACGACGGCCAGCTGGGCCGGGGTGAGTGCCGCCGTCCCGAACACGTGGTGCAGGGGTGGCAGGTAGACGATCGCGGCGGCGAAGGCGAGGGAGAAGCCGATGCCGCCGAGCAGCCGGCGATTGCTGAGGACGCCGATGGAACGCAGCGAGGCGCGGTCGGTGCGGGCGGCGAAGGCGGTGCCGATCTGGCAGGCGACGATGCCGAGCCAGGTGACCGTGGTGGCCTGCTCGTAGGTCAGGTGCAGCGCGGTGCCGGGGCCGGTCGGGGCACCGGGGTGCCAGCCTCCCAGCGTGAGGGTGAGCAGGAACCCGGACATCACCAGGCAGGCCGAGATCAGTCCGAGGAAGCCCCAGGCCCGGGCCAGCATCGCGGGCTGGATCACCCGCTCGCCGCGCGGGCGCGGGGGGCGGTCCATCAGCCCGGGCTCGGCGCGTTCGCGGCCGAGGGCGAGGGCCGGGAGGGTGTCGGTGCCGAGGTCGACGGCGAGGATCTGCATCACCGTGAGCGGCAGCGGGACGGCACCGCCCGCGAGAGCGAACACCAGGAAGGGGACGACCTCGGGGACGGCGTGGGTGAAGATGTAGACGATGAACTTGCGGATGTTGTCGTACGTCCGCCGGCCGGCCTCGACCGCCGCGACAATCGTGGCGAAGTTGTCGTCGGTCAGCACCATGGTCGCCGACTCGCGGGCGACGTCCGTGCCGGAGCGGCCCATGGCGACGCCGATGTCGGCGCGACGCAGGGCGGGGGCGTCGTTGACGCCGTCCCCGGTCATCGCCACGGTGTGACCCTCGGCGCGCAGCGCGTCCGCGATCCTCAGCTTGGCCTCGGGCGAGGTACGGGCGAAGATCACCTCCTCGCCCCGGGCGAGCAGTGTGTCCAGCTCCGGCTCGCTCATCGCGGCCAGCTCGGTGCCGGTGACGATGCGGGAACCGCGGTGGCCGATGCCGACCTGCTCGGCGATGGCGGCCGCGGTGAGGCCGTTGTCACCGGTGACGACGTGCACGGTGATGCCGGCCCGATGAGCGAGCGCGATCGCGTCGGCGACCTCGGGCCGGGCCGGGTCGGCCATCCCGACCAGGCCGGTCAGACACAGATCCCGCTCGGCCTCCTCGCGGCCGGCGGGCGGCGGCTCGCCGGACGGCAGTCGCCGCCGGGCCACCGCCAGCACCCGCAGTCCCCGGGCGGCCAGGACGCCGACGGCGTGCACCACCTCGGTCCGGTCGTCCGGTGTCAGGGCCCGCTCCACTCCGTGGTCGAGGAGGCGGGTGGCGCGGGTGAGGACCTCCTCCGGCGCACCCTTGGTGTGCAGGACGACCGCGCCGTCCCCGGTGTCGGCGGTGGTCATGAGCTTGATGCGCGGGTCGAAGCGGAACACGGCACGGCGATCGAGGTCGCGCCGCTCGGGCGGGCAGGGCACGCCCAGGCGGTCGGCCAGAGCGAGCAGCGCGAGCTCGGTCGGGTCGCCGTGGCCCGCGTCCGGATGCGCCGTCGTGCAGGCGGCCGCCACCTCGGCGACCAGCCGGACCTGCGGCGGCACGTTCGGCGGCGCGTCGACGGCGGTCTCGCCACCCGGGGTCCAGACGGTCGTCACCAGCATCCGGTTCTCCGTCAGCGTGCCCGTCTTGTCGGTGCACACGACCGTTGTGGAACCCAGTGTCTCGACGGCGGACAGCCGTTTGACCACGGCCCCGCGCCGGGCCAGGTCCCGGACCCCGGAGGCCAGCGCCAACGTGATGGTCGGCAGCAGGCCCTCCGGGACGTTGGCGACCAGCAGGCCGATGGCGAAGCTCACCGCGGCGGCGAGCGAGAGGCCCGCCGCGAGGCCGATCGGCAGGAAGGCCAGTCCGACGCCGACGGCAACCACCGCGATCAGCCGGGCGGCCCGCTTGACCTGGTGCTCCAGCGGGCTCTCCTCGCGCCGGGTGCGCTGGCTGAGCGCGGCGATCCGGCCGAGCTCGGTGTGCATGCCGGTGGCGGTCACCACCGCCCGGGCATCGCCACCCGTGCACGCCGTGCCGGAGAACAGCAGGTCACGGGCGTCCAGCAGGGAGCCTTCGACGTCCACCAGGTCGGCCGAGCGGAACACCGGCACCGACTCGCCGGTCAGCGCCGACAGGTCGACCTCCACGCCGCCCGTGAGCAGCCGGGCGTCGGCGGAGATCCGCTCGCCCTCCTCGACCACCAGCACATCCCCCGGGACCAGCGCCTGGACGGCCACGTCCCGTTGGACGCCGTCGCGCACCACCGTCGCCCGTTCCGGCAGGAACGCCGCCAGCGCCTCCACCGCCCGCTCGGCCTGCTGCTCCTGGGCGAAGGCGAGCGCGGCGTTGAGCAGGATCACCGCCACGATCGCCACCGCCAGCGCCGGGGCCCCGCTGACGGCCGCGAGCACGGCCGCGACGGCCAGCAACAGGGCGAGCGGGTGCGTGAACTGCTGCGCGAGCTCGCGAGGCCAGCGACGCCCCCCGCGCCGGGCGAGGGTGTTGGGACCGTACACGGCCTGGCGCCGAACCGCCTCACGCTCCGGCAGACCCGCCGGTGACGTGCGCAGATCCCGGAACAGCAGCGCCATCGGCTCGCGCGGGTCAGGGGCGTCCGAGAGGTCGGCCGGCCGGAGTGCCGTGGTCGGTGCCATGCTCCCTCCCCGGTGGTCGCGGGGCGGCCCGGTGCTCACGAGCCCTGTACGAACCGTAGGCAGGAGTCCGGGACCGGTGGGAGGGCCGACCGGCCCGGGCATCGGGGCGAGCGGCCCTGGTTGCAGCCACCGGCCCGGCTCGGGGATCCACGGCCGGTAGGTCCGCCGCTTGCCGGCCTTCCACGCGTCGCGTTCGTACGGGTTCCGCCTGCTGGCGCGGGCGCGGGCTTCGACAGATCGGGCCCCTCCGGCGCCTTGCCTCCCTCCGGCTGCCCCACCTGGGGTACGCCGATGGCCGCTACGTCCAGCGTGCGCCGCTGACGCCAGCGCGGCAGACCGGCGGAACCGCGTGTCCTGGGCGCCGCACAGGGCCGGGCGGACCAGCGGACGGACGGTGGTCAACGCTCCTGCTCGGCGTCCGCCACGGCACGCTTGACGGCGGCGAAGCTGTCCGGGGTGACGGAGATGGAGTCGATCCCCGCCTGCACCAGGAAGCGGGTGAAGTCCGGGTCGTTGCTGGGGCGTTGGCCGCAGAGCCCGACGTGGCGGCCGGCCGCGTGCGCGGTGGCGATCAGGGATTCGATGCTGCGGGTGACGGCCGGGTTCCGCTCGTCGAAGAGGTGGGCGAGCAGGCCGGAGTCACGGTCGACGCCGAGGGTGAGCTGGGTGAGGTCGTTGCTGCCGATCGAGAAGCCGTCGAAGCGCTCGGCGAACTGCTCGGCGAGCAGGATGTTCGACGGGATCTCTGCCATGACGTACACCCGCAGGCCGTTCGCGCCCCGCGCCAGCCCGTTGTCCGAGTGCGGGAGCGTGGGCGGCGGGGCTGACGGCGCCGGTCCGTCAGTCGGCGAAGAGGTGCGATTTGGTGGCGCGGTCGCGGCGCCCTCGGAATCGTGCTGGAAGTGGGGATTCGGGTGTCCGGGCCGGGAAGTACTCGGTCACCCGGTCGTCCTCCGACCAGCGCACGTCGTACGGCGGACTGCCGTCCGGATGGTGCAGTCCGACGACCTCGCCGTCCCCGCGGGTTCCGCGTCCTGCAGGACCTCGGCATCGGGGCGGGCGGTCGCCGGTTCGAGAACGCGGGTGAGTAGCGCAGCCTCCTCGTCCCGGTCTCCGGCGGTTCCACCTGCTGACCGGGCCGGGAAGGCGTGCAGTGCCTCTCAGCGGCAGGCCGTAACGCCGGGCGGCATCGAAGGCGAACGCGAGCGCAGCCCCGGCGGGGCGGCGCGCGTCCAGGCCGACGGTGACGGGCAGATCCGACGGGCAGTTCCACGGTGGTGGTCTCCTTGAGGTGATCCTCCTGCTCCAGGTCAGGCGTTCACGTGCCAGTCGGCGATTTCGGGGAGGTCGGTCCCGTGTTCGCGGATCCAGTCGTGGTGGCGCACGCGCTGGTCGGCCATCCGCTGGCGGACGGCGGCGGCGCGGACGGCGAGGCCGGGGACGCGGTCGATGACGTCCATGACCAGCCGGTAGCGGTCGAGGTCGTTGCGGACGACCATGTCGAAGGGCGTGGTGGTGGTGCCGGACTCCTTGTACCCGCGGACGTGCAGGTGCGGGTGGACGGCGCGGCGGTAGGCGAGGCGGTGGATGAGCCACGGGTAGCCGTGGTAGGCGAAGATCACCGGCCGGTCGGTGGTGAACAAGGCGTCGAACTCGTGGTCGGGCATGCCGTGCGGATGTTCTTCGGCGGGCATCAGGCGGGCGAGGTCGACCACGTTGACCACCCGGACCGCGAGGTCGGGGAGGTGGCGGCGCAGGAGGTCGGCTGCGGCGACGACCTCCTGGGTGGGTACGTCGCCGGCGCAGGCGAGGACCACGTCGGGCTCGCGGGTGCCGTGGTCGGTGCCGGCCCACTCCCAGATGCCGGCACCGCGGGCGCAGTGGGCGCGGGCCTCGTCCAGGGTGAGCCAGTCGAAGCAGGGCTGCTTGCCGGCGACGACGACGTTGACGTAGTCACGACTGCGCAGGACGTGGTCGGCGACGGCGAGCAGGGTGTTGGCGTCCGGCGGGAAGTAGACGCGGACGGCTTCGGGGCTCTTGTTGAGGACGTGGTCGACGAAGCCGGGATCCTGGTGCGAGAAGCCGTTGTGGTCCTGGCGCCAGACGTGTGAGGTGAGCAGGTAGTTGAGTGAGGCGAGCGGTGCGCGCCAGGGGATCCGACGAGTGGTGCGCAGCCATTTGATGTGCTGGTTGACCATGGAGTCGACGATGTGGACGAACGCCTCGTAGCAGGAGAAGAGGCCGTGCCGGCCGGTCAGCAGGTAGCCCTCCAGCCAGCCCTGGCAGGTGTGCTCGGAGAGGATCTCCATCACCCGGCCGTCCCGGGCGAGGTGTTCGTCGACCGGCAGGGTGTCCGCCTGCCACGCCTTTCCGGTGGCGGTGTAGACGGCCTGGAGGCGGTTGGAGGCGGTCTCGTCGGGGCCGACCAGGCGGAAGTCCCGGCGCTCGGCAGTGGCAGCCATCAGATCGGCGAGCAGGTCACCGAGGATCCGGGTCGGTTCGTGCAGGGTGCTGCCGGGTTTGTCGACGGGGACGGCGTAGCGCTCCGGTGCCGGGACCGGGAGGTCACGCAGCAGTAGCCCGCCGTTGGCGTGCGGGTTGGCGCCGAGTCGGCGGGTGCCCTCGGGGATGCAGGCGAGGACCTGGTCGGTCGGCCGGCCGCGTTCGTCGAAGAGTTCCTCGGGGCGGTAGGAGCGCAGCCAGGCCTCCAGTTCCGCGAGGTGCCCGGGGTTGTCGCGGACCTGGTCGAGCGGGACCTGGTGGGCCCGCCAGGTGCCCTCCACCGGCACGCCGTCCACCTCGGCCGGCCCGGTCCAGCCCTTCGGTGTGCGCAGCACGATCAGCGGCCAGTGCGGGCGGCGGGTGCGGCCGTCGGCGCGGGCCCCGTCCTGGATCGCGGCGATTCGGTCGAGTGCGGTGTCCATGGCTGCCGCCATCGCCTGGTGGACCGTCAGCGGGTCGTTGCCGGTGACGTACAGCGGGGAGTGGCCGTAACCGCGCAACAGGGCGTCGAGCTCCGCCTCGGGCAGGCGGGCGAGTACGGTCGGGTTGGCGATCTTGTAGCCGTTGAGGTGGAGGATCGGCAGGACGGCGCCGTCGTGTACCGGGTCGAGGAACTTGTTGCCGTGCCAGGAGGCGGCCAGCGGACCGGTCTCGGCCTCGCCGTCGCCGATCACACACGCGACCAGCAGGCCGGGGTTGTCCAGTGCCGCACCGTAGGCGTGGGAGAGCGCGTAGCCGAGCTCGCCCCCCTCGTGGATGGAGCCGGGCGTCTCGGGAGCGACGTGGCTGGGCACGCCGCCGGGAAAGGAGAACTGGCGGAACAGTCGCGCCATCCCTTCCGCGTCGCGGGTCACCGTGGGGTACGTGTCGGTGTAGCTGCCCTCCAGCCAGGAGTTGGCCAGGACCGCAGGGCCGCCGTGCCCGGGCCCCCAGACGCAGATCGCGTCCAGGTCGCGGGCCTTGACCACGCGGTTGAGGTGGGTGTGCACGAGGTTGAGGCCCGGCGAGGTGCCCCAGTGGCCCAGCAGGCGCGGCTTGATGTGCTCGGGGCGCAGCGGCTCACGCAGCAGCGGGTTGGCGAGCAGGTAGATCTGGCCGGCCGCCAGGTAGTCGGCGGCCCGCCAGTGCGCGTCCAGGGCGTGAAGCTCCTGGGGGGACAGGGGGAGCGGCACCGGACGGTCGATGCTGGCCATGAGTGCGGGCCTCCTCGGAGCGGTCGGGACGTGTTCCAGTCATCGTCACGCTCCGGAAGCCGGCGCGCACAGGGCCCACCGGGGTATTCCGGCGAGGCCCGGGTGGGGACCTGTGGCCCCACCGATGGGGCCCGCGCGACCCTGCGCCCGACCCCCGCTCCCGGTGCACGCTGGCCGTGCCTGCCGACCGGCGCAGGCCCGACGACGTTCGGACAGGACATGACGGGCCGTGGGCGCGAAGCGAAGGCCTACCCGGTGGGCGGCGGCAGCGCCTCCCTCGCCGGGTCGGTCCGGCCGCGACGAGCTCGCACCCGACTCCGGACCCGCAACCCCACTCGGAGGAAACCGATGACCCCTTACGTGATGGCCGCCGTCGACGGCTCGCCGCAAAGCCTCACGGCGGCACGCTGGGCGGCCGACGAGGCCGTCCGCCGTGGTCTGCACCTTCGCCTCGTCCACGCCCGGACCTGGGAGGACGACATCGATGCGGACCCGGGGCAACCCGCGGACGTCCGTGCCCTCACGACCCGCATGCTCGTGGAGGCGCGGCAGGAGGTCAGCCGCTCCTTCCCCGGTCTGGAGATCCGGGCCGAACTGATCGGCGACGGCGTCCCGGCCGACGTACTGGCCGGAGCCGCCGCCACGGCCGAACTGCTCGTCCTCGGCTCGCGAGGACTGGGCGGCTTCGACCGGCTGCTGCTCGGCTCGGTGGGCCAGGGTGTCGCCGCGCGTTGCGACGCTCCGGTCGTCCTGGTCCGCGCGTCGGACACGGAGCGCACCGACGTACCCGAAGGCCCGAAGGTGGTCGTCGGCATCGACACCCGCGCACCCTCGGACGCCGTCATCGATTTCGCGTTCCGCGAGGCCGCTGCGCGCGGTGCCGTACTTCACGCCGTCCACGGCTGGGAGCCCCCGCCGGTCTGGGGCTACGCCGGGTGGGTGACTCCGCAGACCGAGACCGAACAGTTCCGCTCCATCGAGGCCGAGCTGCTCGGCGAGGCGCTGACGGGTTGGCGCGAGAAGTTCCCGGACACCGTCGTGGTCGAGGACAGCCGGATCGGCACCGGTGCCGGTGCCGTGGTGGACGCCTCCACGGGTGCGGCGCTCACCGTGGTCGGCCGTCGCAGGCGGCCGCACCCCGTCGGACTGCGGCTCGGCCCGGTGGCCCACGCGGTGATCCACCACGCCCAGTCGCCGGTCGCCGTCGTCCCGCACGACTGAGCCGAGGGCTGTGCGCGGATAGCCCTCCCGGTCGCCTCGGATCCTCGGATCCGAACCGACCGGGAGGGCTCAGCCGTTGCCGGGGGAGGCGCCCCGGCTGCCGTTCCCTCGGTACGGACCGGGTGACCTCGCCGCCGCCGTGCACCGTGTCGTGCGCGACCTGGACATCCGGCCAACGGATGCGCCCGGGCCATCGACATGCGGCGCGGCCGGCGACTGCCTTCGGGCATGCGCACCCGCACGCTGACCTACGGGGCCGCCTGATGACGGGCCGGAAGTCCCGGACGGTTCCGGCCACGCCTCTCAGCAGCCGGCATCCGCACGTCGGTGTGAGGACGGAGGGCCGGTCGGCCCTGGTGCTCGGGCGGTGTGTGAGTAGCGTGGGTGGTGGCCTGCAGGGTGAGCGAGGGAGCTCGGCCGGAGAGGCCTCGGACGGTGACCGTGCGGTCCGGGGCTGATCTCGACGGTCGGGCTGAGAGGCCGGAGGGTGGTCGACGAGACCCCTACGGTGGCCTCCGTTACCTGATCCGGGCAATGCCCGCGGAGGGAGCCCGCCTTGCAGGTGCCCTGGGGAAGGGAGGGCCTGCGTCCCCCCGGGCGGGCGGCGGCCGGCGGAGGGAGTTCCTCGCGTTCCCACGCCAGTGACCCAGGCCATCCCCGGGGGCCGTCCAACCATCGGTCAGCGGCTCCCGGAGAGGCATCGGCCAGCCCTGGCGGAGACGGGAGGGACCGGCTGTGATGGAGACGCGAGCCGCCACACCGGCGTTGTGACGTGCGGCGCCGACGCGCTGCTCCCGGTCGAGAAGGAGGGCACGGTGGACCGCACATCCAACAGCGTCTGCGGCGTCATGGTCCCGGAACGGCTCGCACGGGCCGTAGGCGGTGTCGGGGGTGTCAGGCGGTGACGCGTCGATCCGGCCTGGCTGCGACCGGCCCCGGGAGGACCTGATGACCGTGCCCGTGTACGCCGCCGTCGACGGTTCGGGGGAGAGCATCGCCGCCGCCCGCTGGGCGGCCGACGAGGCCGCCCGCTCCGGCGCTCCGCTGCGCCTGGTGCACGCCTGGCCCTGGCCGCTGCACGCGGCCCCGGGGTTGCCCGGGGTGAGCGAGGTCCGGGGCAGGGCTGTCACCCTGCTGGCCGAAACCGCCGCAGGACTGCGCATGAGCCATCCGGACCTGGACATCCGTACGGTCCTCGTGGACGAGCGTGCGCCGCGCGGGATCACGGCCGCCGCCGAGGGGGCCGCTCTGCTGGCCGTCGGGTCGGGCGGGTCGCACGGCCCGGCGGGTCTGCCGCTGGGCTCGGTCGGCCGGTCCGTGGCAGCCCATGCGTCGTGCCCGGTCGTGCTGGTACGTGCAGGCGCGGCGGTGGGCGCGGCGCCGGGGGAGGTGGTCGTGGGTGTCGGCGTGCACGACCTGGCCGATCCGGTGCTCGACTTCGCGCTGCGTGCGGCGCGGACACGGCACGCGCCACTCCGTGTCGTCCACGCCTGGACAGCGCCGAGGCGCTGGCCGGAGCTTCCTGACGTGGAGCGGGCGGAGTTCGCGGTCCATGAGCTGCGGGGGCTGGACCAGGCTCTGCACAGCCGGCGGACGGAGGTGGAGATGATCAAGGACATCCGTCGCTCCGACGCCGCGGACGCGCTGCAGCACGCAGCCCGGTTCGCGGACCTGCTCGTCGTCGGCCGGGCCGGGCACCGTCTCGGGCCGGTCGCCGACGCGGTGATCCATCGTGTGCCGTGCCCGGTCGCGGTCGTCCCGCATGGCTGAACCGGTGCCCTCGTGCGTCGAGGAGCGTCCGCCCGCAGAATCGACGAGGAAGCGATGCCCAGTCCCCGGAGCACGTGATGGACGCAGTTCGCCCGCGTCCGGCAGTGTGCGCCCGGACATCGCGGTGCCGGATGCGAGGAGGCCTGCTCCGTCATCGCTCACGCGGGGGACACGGCGCCCTCGAGGTCGCGGTCTCCGGACGTGGCCCGCGGACACCGTCACGTCGAGGAGGCAGCACCATGACCGACCGTCCCGACCTCGGCGCAGACCTGCCCGCAGGCCCAGCCGGCGTCGCCCGCCGGGTTGTTCGGCGGCGCGACCAACTCGGCCTGAGTGAAGAGACGTTGGCCCGCGAGGCGGCCATGGCGCCCGCCTACCTGCGGCACCTGCTGGAGGCCGGACCGGAGTTCGACCCGCCGGCGTTCGTCCGGATCGCGGCTGCGCTCCGGACGACCTGGCCGGAGCTCCTGGAAGGCCGCGAGGACGCTCCGCCCGGGCAGCCGACGCCCGGCCCGCACCCGCTGCTCGCCCACCTCAGCGCCCCCGAGTGCTGGGAGCTGATCGGTACCCACGGCATCGGCCGGATCGGCCTGCCGGTCCAACCGGCTCCGGCCGTCTACCCGGTCAACTACGCCGTGGACGGGGGAGCGGTCGTCTATCGGACAGCCCGGGGAGGCGCCGCGGCCCCGTCCGACGGCTCGAAGGTCTCCTTCCAGGTGGACCGCATCGACGATCACCGGAGCCGGGGCTGGAGCGTCCTCATCGTCGGCGAGGCCCGTCACGTCGACGACCCCGACGAGGAACGGCGGCTCTCGGCGCTGCCCGGCGCCACACCGTGGGCCGGCGGCTCGCGTCCGCTGTGGGTCCGAGTCGGGGCGGAAGAGATCACCGGCCGCCGGATCGGCACCGGGTGACGGCTGGGCAGGCCCGGGCGGGCCGCCCGGGCCTGACGAGTGGGATCAACCGCCTCGACTGATGTCGATCTTGCGGGTGGTTCTCCTGGTTTCGCCGATCGGTGCACGGACGGTCAGAACGCCCTTGTCGTAGCCGGCCGTGACGTCCTCCTCACGAACGCCCGCGGGGAGGCGGACCAGGCGCTGCGCGTCATCGAGCAGTACGGGCCGCCGCCGGCCCCGGCCGGCCCCGTCCCGCCATGCGCCGGCACGGGGTACGGCGCCACCGAGGCCCCGCGCGGGCTGCTCTACCACCGCTCCATGACGCCGAACCGCGGCCGATCGAGGTCCATGGCACCGTCCAGGGCCGCGCGGAGGGCCGACCGGCCCGGCGCACGGGGCCGGTCGGCACCCGGGAGACGCCCCCGGTCGGCCGCGGCGGGGGACCGTCAGGCCCTGTGTGTCCGGCGGTGGGGGGACGAGAGTGGGAAACGAGCCCGATCCCCGAGGAGGTGGCGGAGATGCTCCGCGTCAAGGTCGCCACCCGGCCCGGCCGGCCCGCCCGATCCGGCGGCGCCGCGCACGCACCGTCCGGCCGTCCGCTGCCCCACTGACGCAGGGAGGAGCCGACATGAACCCCCGCCGGCCGCTGCTGGCGGCCTCCGACGTCCGCAAGGTCTACCGGACCGGGACGGTCGAGGTGACCGCCCTGCGCGACCTCGACCTGACGGTGGACCACGGGGAGCTGGTCGGGGTGATGGGTCCGTCGGGGTCGGGGAAGACGACCCTGCTCAACTGCCTCTCCGGCCTGGACGACATCGACGCCGGCCGGGTCCAGGTGGACGGCCGGGACCTGTTCGCGATGTCGGACGCCGAGCGCACCGAACACCGGGCCCGGGCGATGGGATTCGTCTTCCAGGCGTTCAACCTCATCCCGGTCTTCACGGCCGCCGAGAACGTCGAACTCCCGCTGCTGCTCACCGGAACCCCGCCGCACGAGGCGCGCGCCCGGGCGGTCGGCATGCTGGAACGGGTCGGCCTCGGCGACCGGGTGACGCACCGTCCGAGCGAGCTGTCCGGAGGCGAGCAGCAGCGGGTCACCATCGCGCGGGCCCTGGTCGCCCGGCCGGCCGTCGTCTGGGCGGACGAGCCCACCGGAAACCTGGACAGCGCCATGGCCGGCCAGGTGATGGACCTGCTGACCGGGCTCAACCGCGACGAGGGCCAGACCATCGTGCTGGTCACCCACGACGAGGCGATCGGCCGCCGGCTGCCGCGCCTGGTGCGGATGCGCGACGGCCGCCTGGTCTCCGACAGCCTCCGGGCCGAACTGGAACACGTGGACTGAGCGATGTACCCGAATCTGCTTCCACTGGTGCTCGGTTCGGCCGCCGCCGCCCTGCTCGCCCTCCTCCTGCTCGCCGTGCGGCAGCCGGTGGTCCGGCGACTGGCACTGCGCCAGGTCGCCCGGCGCCGCACCGAGGCGGCCCTGGTCGTCACCGGCTCCGTGCTCGGCACCGCCATCATCGTCGGCGCGCTCGTCGTCGGCGACACCCTGAACTTCTCGGTCCGCCAGCAGGCCTACCGGACGCTCGGCCCGCTCGACGAACGGATCGTCGCCACCGACCCCGCCGTCGGACGGGACGTGACGGACCGGCTGCAACCGCTCACGGCCGATCCCGACGTCGACGGCGTCCTCACCGCCCAGGTCGCCCAGGCCGCCGCCGCGAACCCCCGTGGCGCCGGCGGAACGGTCGCCGAACCCCGCGTCCTCGCCTGGCAGACCGACCTCGACGCGGCCGGCCGCTTCGGCGCGGCGGGCGGGGACTCCGGCCTGCACGGGCCCACGCCCCTGCCGGGCCAGGTGGTGCTCAACGCGCCCCTCGCCCACTCGCTCCACGTGGGCAGCGGGCAGATGATCACCCTGTACCTCTACGGGCAGGCGGTGGACTACCGGGTCGAGCGGGTGGTTGCGCAGCAGGGCCTGGCCGGCGCCGGCCTCGGCGGTCGCCAGAACCGCGACGTGTTCCTGCCGCCGGGCGCGCTGGACGCCGCGAGCCGCGCGGCGGGCACGCAGCCGCTGTCGGTGACCATGGTCTCCAACCGCGGCGGCGTCGAGACGGGCGACCGGCTCACCGACACCGTCACGGCGAAGGTCCGCACCGCCCTCGGCCCCGACACGGGCCGCGCCGCCGTCGAGACCCCCAAGCACACGGTGCTCGTGGAGGCTCAGCGGACCGGTGACGTGCTCGGCGCCCTCTTCCTGATGATCGGCAGTTTCAGCATCATCGCCGGTGCACTGCTGCTGGTCAACGTGTTCGTGATGCTCGCCGAGGAGCGCAAGCCCCAGCTGGGCATGCTCCGGGCGGTCGGCCTCAAGCGCTCCCGCCTGGTCGGCTCCTTCACCCTGGAGGGTGCGGTCTACGCACTGGCCGCCACGGTGCCCGGGGTGGCGATCGGCGTCGGCGTGGGCTGGGGAGTCGCCCTGATCGCCGCCCAGATCTTCCGCGGCTGGTCGGTGGACGGCGGTGGCCTCTCCATCGTCTTCGCCATGACCCCGACGAGCCTGCTCAACGGGGCCGCGACCGGTCTGGTGATCGCGCTGGCCGCGATCGCCGCCACCAGCGCCCGGATCAGCCGGTTCAACATCATCGCCGCGATCCGGGAACAGCCCGCCGGTCCCGGCCGCGGGCCCCGGCGCCGGCTCCTGGTGGTCGCGACCGCGCTGGCCGTGCTGTGCGCACTGGCGGCCGTTCCCGCAGTCGCCCGCAGCCAGGCGGAACAGACCTACCTCCTGCCCGCCCTGGCCGTGCTCTGCGCCGTCCCCGCGGCCCTGCGGGTGCTGCCGCGCCGCGCCGTCACCAGCGTCGCCGCAGGACTCGTCCTGGTCTGGTCGCTGACCGCCAGCGTGCTGCGCCCGCGGGTCTTCGACACCCCCTCCATGGCCGTGTACGTGATCCTCGGCAGCCTCGCCGCCTTCTCCGCGGTGATCCTGGTCAGCGAGAACCAGCAGGCCCTGCTGCGCCCGCTGCGCCGGGTGATGGCGAGGCCCACCCAACAGGGCCTCGCGCTGCGGCTGGCCGCCGCGTACCCGCTGGCCAAACGCTTCCGCACCGGCTCGACCCTGGTGATGTACACCCTCATCGCGCTCGTCCTGGTGCTGCTCACCGAGATCTCCGGACTCGTGAACGCCAGCGTCGGCCAGGCCACCAGGGACGCGACCGCCGGCTACACCCTGAAGCTCGACTACAACCCGCAGGCGGTCGGGGGCGATCCGCTCGCCGCCCTGCGCACCGGTCCGCTCGCCGCCCAGACGGCCGCCGTCACCCCGCTGCTCGACGCGCGGGGCCAGTCGACCGACCCCGGGCACCGGACCACGCGGCCGCTGGACACGGCGGTCGTCGGCGTACCCGACGGGGCGGTCACGGGCATCGCCTTCCGGGACCGGCTGCCGGGCCTCCCCGACGACCCGGCCGTCTGGCAGGCGCTGGCCACGCACCCCCAGTACGTCGTCGTGGACAACTTCTTCGGCTCCACCGGCGGTCCCGCGGGCAAGTACTTCGCCCCCGGCGACACCCTCACGCTCACCGATCCGGGCACCGGGCGCTCCGAGCAGAAGACGATCGCCGGCGTGCTGAAGAGCGGGCTCGCCTTCTACCCCGCCAACGGCAACAGTGCCACCGTCTACCCGGTGATCGCCGGCGAGCGGAGCGTCGCGCAGCAGTTCGGCGCCGACGCGCGGACCGCCGGCGCGCTGGTCCGCACGGCCCCCGGGGTCTCCCCGGAGGCCCTCGCCGGCCGTCTCCAGGGCGAGTACCTCCCGGCCAGCCTGGTGGCCAGTCCGATCGCCTCCGACGTGCACCGCCTGTTCGCCGCCGACACCGCCTTCTTCAAGCTGATGCAGGGCTTCCTCGCCCTCGGCCTGCTGATCGGCATCACCGGTCTCGGCGTCGTCATGGTCCGGGCCGTCCGGGAGCGCCGCCGCACCATCGGCGTGCTGCGCGCCCTGGGCTGCCAGGCCCGGACGGTCGAGCGGTCCTTCCTCTGGGAGAGCGGCTTCATCGCGCTGGAGGGGGTTCTGCTGGGCAGCTTCCTGGGGGTGCTCACCACCTGGCTGATGTACCAGAAGAGTTCCGCCTTCACCGGGCTCGAAGGCGGGTTCCCGATCGAGTGGGGGCCCGTCCTCGCCCTGGCCGGCGTCACCCTGGCCGCGTCGCTGCTGGCCGCACTCGGTCCCGCCCGGCACGCGGCCCGGATCAGGCCGGCCCTCGCTGTGCGCCTCTCCGACTGACCGCGCCCCGGGCCCTCGGCCCTGGTCGGCGGAGGTTCACGTTCCGGTGGCGCCGCGCCGCCGGGCCCCCGCGCCGGGTAACGGAAGGGTCTCGGGGCGGCAGGAGGTCGCGCAGGGGTCTTGACGGGAACAGGTCGTCAAGCGTTTGCTGTCTCCCACCCCGCAGGCCTGTTTGGTTCTGCTCGGTTTTGTGGATTTGAACGTTCAAACTCGGTTCGAACTCGGAGGGATCTCATGCCGGTGCGCTCTGTCCCGGAGTACCTGCGGCAGTTCGGCGAGCCGGCCGGGTATCTGGACTTCGCACGGTTCGGCCCGGTTTCGGCCTCGGTGCACGAGGTGCTGGTCCGGTCGGCCACGCAGATCCGCGACCGGGGGTGGGACGCGCTGGAAGCCCTGGACGTGGCGGGGGAGGAGGCGGCCCGGACGGCGGCGGAGCTCCTCGGGTGCGCGCCGCACGAGATCGCGTTCGTCGGCTCGACCTCGCACGGCATGTTCGCCGCGGCCCACGCCTTCGCCGCCGCGCCGGCCGGGAGCACCGTCCTGGTCTCCCGGTCGGACTTCCCCGGTGCGGTCTACCCCTGGCTGCGGGCCGCCGGCAACGGTGGTCTGGCGGTGCGGCTGCTGGACGGCCCGGTCACGGCGGACGTGGTGCGGGCCCACCTGGACGAGCGGGTCCGTGCGGTCTCGGTCTGCGCGGTGGACAGTGCCACCGGGTTCCGGGCGCCGCTGGCCGCGATCAAGGAGGTGATCGGTCCGGGGCGGGTCCTGGTGGTGGACGCGGTCCAGGCGCTGGGCGCCGTGGAGTTCGCCGCCGACGCCGCGGACGTGCTCGCCTCCGGCGGCCAGAAGTGGCTCCGGTCCGGCTGGGGCGCCGCGCTGCTGCTGGTCCGCGACCGGGTGGCCGGGCTGCTCGGCCCCGGGCTCGGCGGCTGGTCGGGCGTGCTCGACCCGATCGACGCGCCCGACCACCCGCGCCCCGCCAGGCCGGGGGCCGTCGCGCACACGCTCACCAACCCGGACGGCCCGGCCGTCGCCGCGCTGGGCGCGGGCCTCGCCCTGGTCCGGGACGTCGGCGTGGCGCGGATCGACGCCCGGATCGGCGAGGTGCTCGGCGTCCTGCTCGACGCCGCCAGGGCGGTCGGCGCCGAGACCTCCGGCGGCCCGGGCGCAGGCGGCGGGGAGGGTGGCGGCAGCGGGATCGCCCGGCTGCGGCTGCCCGGCGCCGACCCGCAGGCCGTCCACGACGCGCTGACCCGGGAGGGCCTGTCCACCACCCGGCGCGGCGACTGGATCCGGCTGTCGCCGCACGCCAGCACCGACCCGCACGTCGCCGCCCGGCTGGCCGGGGCCCTCAAACTCGCCGCCACCGGCTGACCGGCGCGCCGACCGGCACGCCCAACGCCTTCCGGCCGGCACGCCTGCCGCCTCCCGACCGCCGTCCGACCGGGGCCGGCCGGGGAGGCCCCGAGCCTCCGCCCCCTCGCAACAACCGCACCAGCCCGCAAGCCCTTCGCGGCCACCGCACGACCAGACCACCGCGCAACCCACCGCACGACCACCGCACGACCAGACCACCGCGCAACCCACCGCACGACCACCGCACGACCAGACCACTGCGCAACCCACCGCACGACCACCGCAAGCCCCCCGCAAGCCAGGGCCCACCCCCTTGACCGGGCCACCCCTCAGAGAGGAATGCAATGTCACACCTTTCCCGTCGTGATCTGCTCCGCACCACCGGCGGCGGCCTGCTGGCCCTGGCGGCCGGCGGCGCGCTGTCCGCCTGCTCCGGCTCCGGCGGCGACGCCGCCCCGGGCGGGGACGCCGCCACCGGCACGATCACCGTCTGGTCCTGGGCCACGGCGGCCGAGGCCCTGCGAGGCGTCGTCCCGGCCTTCGAGAAGGACAACCCCGGGATCAAGGTCGACGTCCAGGACCTCGGCGAGCCCGCGATCTGGGACAAGATCACCGTCGGCATGGCAGCCGGCGGCCAGGGCCTGGGCGACGTCCTGCACATCGGCTGCGACTACCTGCCCGGCTACATGGAGAAGTTCCCCGGCGGCCTGGCCGACCTCTCCGGGCTGGGCGCGGACGCCCACAAGGACAAGTTCGCCCAGGGGCTCTGGCCCGTCGTCACCGGCAAGGACGGCCGCGTCCACGCGCTGCCCTGGGAGGTGAACCCGCTCGGCTTCTTCTACCGCAAGGACATGTTCGACAAGGCGGGCATCGATCCGACGACCTTCCAGACCTGGGACGACGTGCTCGCCATCGGCGACCGGTTCAAGGCCGCCAACCCCGGCATGGCCCTGGTCGGTCTCAACCGGCCCGCCACCCCCGGGCCCGACCTCGACTTCCTCCAGTCGCTGATGCAGCTCCAGGGCGCCTTCTACTTCGACCTCAAGGGCGACATCACCGTGAGCTCCCCGGAGGCGGTCCGGGCCCTCACGATCATCAAGCGCCTCGACGAGGCCGGACTGGTCGCCGACGCCGCCGGCGACCACGGCTGGCGCAACCTGATGAAGGCCGGCAAGCTCGCCCTCGGCCCCCTGCCCGCCTGGGCCGCGCACTACCTGGAGGCCAAGTTCCCCGACCAGAGCGGAAACTGGCGCCTCACCCGGCCGCCGGCGGTCACCCCCGGCGGGAAGCGCACCGCGATCGTCAACTCCACCTACCTGGCCGTCGCCGGCTCCAGCCCGCGCCGCGTCGCCGCCTGGAAGTTCGTCGAGTACGCGCTCACCCGGCCCGCCTCGGTCAACGCCATGTTCACCTCCGGCGGCGTCTTCCCCGCGCTGACCGCCGCCTACGCGGACCCGATGTACTCCGCGCCCGCCCCCTACTACGGCGGACAGCCCGTCCTGCGGACCTTCGCCGACCTGCTCGGCGAGGGCGCCGATGCCACCAACTACTCCGCCGACTTCGCCCGCGCCCTCAAGCTCGCCAGCGACGCCCAGACGAAGGTCTTCCTCAAGGGCGCCGACCCGGCCGCCGCCCTCCAGGACGCCGCCAAGCAGCTCGCCCAGCAGACCGGGCGCACGGTCCGGTGACCACGGCCACCCGAACCGCCGCCCCGGCCGGACCGGCGGCGCCGCGCGCCCGCCGCCGGTCCGAGCCGCGCCCCCGGTCCCGCTGGCGCCGCAGGGCGGTGCCGTACCTGCTCCTCGCGCCCGCCCTGATCACCTTCGCCGTGTTCAAGGCCTACCCGATCGTCTCCTCGCTGCTGCTGTCGCTGACCACCGGCGCCGGCGCGGCCACCCGCAACGCGGGCACCGCCAACTACCGGCGCCTGCTCCACGACCCGCTGTTCTGGACGGCCCTGCGCAACACCGCTCAGATCCTGGTCGTGCAGGTCCCGCTGATGCTCGTGCTCGCGCTGGGCCTGGCCGTCGGCATGAACTCGGCGTTCGTCCGGTGGCGCACGGCGTGGCGCCTCGGCGTCTTCATGCCGGCCGTCACCGGCCTGGTCGCCACCGGCGTGGTCTTCGCCTTCCTCCTCAACACCCGCCAGGGCGCCGTCAACCACATCCTCGAACAGATCGGCCTGCCCGGCGTGGACTGGCTCGGCAGCCCGTTCTGGTCCCGGATGGCCGTCGTCCTCGTCCTGACCTGGCACTACACCGGCTACAACGCCGTGATCTACCTGGCCGGCCTCCAGGGCATCCCCAGGGAGCTGTACGAGGCGGCCATGGTGGACGGCGCGGGCCCGCTGCGCCGCTTCGCCTCCGTCACCCTGCCCGCCCTGCGCCCGGTCCTGCTGTTCACCGTGGTGCTCTCCACCATCGGCACCCTGCAGCTGTTCGACGAGCCGTACGTGCTGACCCGCGGCGGCCCGGACAACGCCACCCTCACGGTCTCGATGTACCTGTACGACAACGGCTTCCGCTACTTCGACTTCGGCTACGCCTCCGCCATCGCCTACGCGCTCACCCTGCTGGTGTCGGTGCTCGGCGCGGCCCAGATGCGCCTGATGGGAGAACGCCCATGAGCACCGCGAGGTCCGCACGGCTGCGCGGCCTGCCCCTGACCCTCGTCCTGGCGGGCGTCGCCGGCCTCTCCGTCGGCCCCTTCTACTGGCTGGTGGTGGCCGCGACCCACGGCGACTCCGAGATCTTCGACTGGCCCCCGAACCTGCTGCCCGGAAGCCATCTGGGCGACAACCTCTCCCATCTCCAGGACAGGATCGGCCTCGGGCGGGTCGTCCTCAACTCGCTGGCCATCGCCGGCCTGCAGACCGTCGGCGCGCTGATCGTGGCCCTGCTCGCCGGCTACGCCTTCGCCAAGTTCCGGTTCCGCGGCCGCACCGTCCTGTTCGCCCTGCTGCTCTCCACCTTGGTGGTGCCCGAACAGGTGATGCTGGTACCGCTGTTCAAGATGATGATGTCGATCGGCCTGCTCGACAGCTACCAGGCCGTGGTGCTGCCCGGCCTCTGCGTGCCGTTCGCGATCTTCCTGATGCGCCAGTCCCTCAGCAGCATGCCGGACGAACTCCTGGACGCCGCCCGGGTCGACGGTGCCGGCGAGCTGCGGGTGCTGTGGAGCGTGGTCGTCCCCGTCATGCGCCCCGCCCTGGCCGCACTGGCGATCTTCCTCTTCCTCGGCTCCTGGAACCAGTTCGTCTGGCCGCTGATCGCCCTGCGCAGCCCCGAGATGCACACCCTGCCGGTGGCGCTCGCCACCCTCCACGCCAGCGAGGCGACCACCGACTACGGTGCCATCCTCGCCGGAACCGCCGTTTCCACCCTGCCGATGATGGTCCTCTTCCTGGTCCTCCAGCGGCAGTTCATCTCCGGCCTGCTGGCCGGCGCGACGAAAGGCTGACCATGGACGAAGTCTGGGAACCGCACGCCCCCGCCGCCGGCGCCCTCCGGCCGCTGTCCGCCGACGGACTGGACCTGCGGGCCGGCGGCACCGCCACGGTCCGGCCGGTCGCCGAGGGCGTCCTCGAGGTGACCGCCGAGAGCGACGGCGAGACCCGGGTCGAGTGGCGCGTCCCGTGCGCCGACGCCACCGCCTTCTGGACCCCCGAGCCCCGCGGCACCGGCTGGCTGCCCGCCGCCTGGAGCGCCCCGCGGGGGATCTCCCTGGCCAAGGGCGCGCCGGTCGCCGCCCTGGTCGGCACCGGTGACGTCGCCCTCTGCGCCTTCGCCGCCGACCGCACGGACGTCCTGGCCGGCGCCGGAGTCGTCGAGGAGAACGGCGAGTTCCGGTTCTGGGCCCAGGCCACCGGACGCCTCACCGTCCGGATCGACACCTCCCGCCGCCACTTCGCCGGCTGTCTGGCCGACCTCGCCGGCTGGTGGGGGGAGGGGCGGACGGCCCACGTCCCCGAGGCCGCCCGTCGTCCCGCCTACTCCACCTGGTACACGCTCCAGCAGAACGTCACCCCGCAGGCCGTGGAGACCCAGGCCGCCCTCGGCAAGGCCCTCGGCCTCGACACGATCATCGTCGACGACGGCTGGATGACCCGGGACCGCGCCCGCGGCTACGCCCACTGCGGCGACTGGGAACCGCTCTCGCTGCCCGACACCGCCGCCCACGTCGGCCGCGTCCACGACCTCGGGGTCCGCTACCTGCTCTGGTACGCCCTGCCGTTCATCGGCAAGGAGAGCGCCGCCTGGGACCGGCTCGGGCGTTACGCGCTCGCCGACGCCGCACACATGGGCGCCGTCGTCGCCGACCCCCGCTACCCGGCCGTCCGCGAGCACCTCACCGACCGCCTCGCCAGGGCCGTCGAGGAGTGGGGGATGGACGGACTGAAGATCGACTTCATCGACTGGTTCGCCGTCCCGGACCCGCCGGCCCCCGGGCCCGAGGCGGACTGCGCCACCGTGGACGAGGGCGTCGAACTGCTGCTCGCCGCCGTCCACCGCCGGATCACCGCCGCACAGCCGGAGGCGATGACCGAGCACCGCCAGCCCTACACCAGCCCCGGCCTCTGGCCGTGGACCACCATGATCCGCGCCACCGACTGCCCGCTCAGCCCGCAGGAGAACCGGCAGCGCACCCTCGACCTGCGACTCGTCGCCGGGCCGGTCGCGGTCCACTCCGACATGCTCATGTGGCACCCGGCCGAGCCGCCCGAGCAGATCGCCTGCCACCTGATCAACGTCCTCTTCGCCGTCCCGCAGATCTCCGTCGACCTGGCGGCCCAGAGCCAGGAGCAGCGCGAGGCCCTCGCGTTCTGGCTCGGCGTCGTCCGCGAGCACCTGGCCACCCTGCAGCTCGGCGAACTCCGCCCGGCCAGGCCCGACCTCGGCTACCCGATGGTCACCGCGACCGGCGACGGGACGGTGGCGGTCGCCCGCTACGCCCCGCTGCCCGTGCGGGCCGGCGACGGGCCGTGGCACACCCTGCTCGTCGCCAACGCCGACGACGACCCCGAGGTGCGCCTGCCGGGCCTGCGGGGCAGGGCCGAAGTCACCGTCCAGGACGCCCGCGGGCGTATCGTCCGTAGCGACACCGCCGACCTGGCCGGCGACGACGTCGTCACCGTCCCCCGCGGGGGGCTGCTGACCCTGCGCCGGACGCGGGGATAGCGGCCGCCCCGTCCACCGTCCCGACCCACCGACCGGAGCACCGATGACCCAGGGAGCACGCCCGCCGCGCCGGGCCACCACCATCGCGGAGGTCGCGCGCGCGGCGGGCGTGTCCCGGCAGACCGTCTCCAACACCCTCAACGCCCCGCACCGCGTCCACCCGGACACCCTGGCCCGGGTCACCGCGGCCATCGAGGAGCTCGGCTACCGGCCCGACCAGTCGGCCCGCTCGCTGCGCACCGGCGAGCGGCGGACCATCGGCTACCTCGCCCCGGTGGACGACCCCTTCGACCCGAACCCGCTGATGGCGGGCTTCCTGGAGGCCCTGGTGGACGCGGCGGGCGCCGAGGGGCACCGCGTCCTGCTGGTCCGCCCGACGGCGGGTGACGAGGCGGCCCGGGCGGCCATCGACGAACTGGTGGCGGCCCGTCAGGTGGACGGGCTGGTCTTCGCGGACGTGCTGCACGAGGACGCCCGGGTCGCACGGGCGGCGCGGGCCGGCGTCCCGTTCGCCGCCTTCGGCCGCACCGCGCCCGGCCTGCCGCAGCACTGGGTGGACATCGACAACGGCGCGGCGATGGCCGACGTGGTCCGGCACCTGGCGGCGCGCGGCCACCGCAGGGTCGGCTTCGTCGCGTCCGACTCGGAGCCGCCCTGGATGGCGGCGCGGCGCGAGGGCTTCCACGCCGAGGCCCGCCGGCTGGGCCTGGAGGTGGTGCAGGCGCCGCCGGGCGCACCCGGTGCGCCGCGGGTGGCCGCGCTCCGCGAACTGCTGCGCGGCCCGCAGCGGCCGACGGCGGTGGCGGCCGAGAGCGACCTGCCGGCCCTGGACGTCTACGAGGCGGTCCGTGCCGAGGGGCTGGCCGTCGGGCGCGACGTCGCGGTGACCGGCTTCCACGACACCCCGCTCTGCCGGCACCTGCACCCCGCGCTGACGTCGGTGCGGCTGCCGCTGCGCGCCATAGCGGCCATCCTGGTGCGGCTGCTGCTGGCCCAGGTCCGGGGGGAGTCCGTGCCCGCCGCCGGGCAGGTGCTGGCCGCCGAGCTGGTCGTCCGGGCGAGCTCGCAGTAGCCCGGCGCAGGCTTCCGCCGGCAGGCCGTCGGCCACCGTTCGCACCCCGGGCCCGCGTGTCGACCACGCGGGCCCTTCCGGTGGGCTTCCATGTTGAGTAT